>CALLZL010000060.1 GCA_937859575.1 uncultured Chloroflexota bacterium | reverse complement strand
TCTCAACGAACTGCTGAGCGCCGGCCGGTTCATGCCGCGCAGCGAGCTGCTGGCCACAGTGGCACAATTGGCGGCGGCACTCGACGCCGCCCATGCCATCGGTGTCATCCACCGCGATGTCAAGCCGTCGAATGCGATCGCCAATGCCGCCGGTGAACTCGTGCTGACCGATTTCGGCATTGCGCGCAGCAGTGGCGATACCAACCTCACCAGCCCGGGTGTGTTGCTTGGTACACCCAACTATGTTGCACCCGAACAGGCGACAACCAACAGCGGCCTGACGATTGCCGTTGATGTGTATGCCCTCGGGGTGCTCACCTTTCAGTTGCTGACCAACGAACTGCCGTTTAGCGGTGCAACCGCCACCGCGGTTGTGATCAAACATCTCGCTGAAGATCCGCCGAAACCGTCGGATCGACGCCCGGATCTGCCACCGGCGATCGATAGTGTTGTGCTGCGTGCAGCCACACCGCGCCCGGTAGTGGCCGCCCCCCGGCAGCGCCGGATGCTGCCCTGGCTCGGCCTGTTGCTCATGCTCTTCTTTGTGCTGGCTGCGATCGCCGCATGGCGTGGCAGCACACCTGTGCCTGACCATGCCGGGCAGCCCGGTAGTGCGGCACCAACCAGTATTCGTGAACGCCCGGCCGCCGTAGCCGCAACCAGCGCACCGCCACCGAGTGAACAACCGGTTGCGACTGCTGAACCGACACCGACCGAACTGCGGTTGCCGACCGCGACCACCGAACCATCCCCGACGCTTATGCCGACCGAGCCACCTTCGCCGACCGACCCGCCCGCGCTTGAGGCACCGGTTGATATGGTTGATCCCGTGCTGGCACTTGGGGCGCTGCTTACTGCCGGTGACGCCGACGGCCGGGCCGGGCAGCGTGGCAAGGAACTGCTTGACCACTATTGGAAGCTGATCGATGCGCTGGCCAACGGTGAATCGCGAAAGGCGGAAGATCAGATTCGCGACATGCGCCGCAAACTGGCGGAGCGCAAGCGCGATCAGCCGATCGATCCCGAGTTCGTTGCTGAAACTGAACAACTCCTCGACCGGATCCTCCAGATCTACCAACTACGGAGGCGCTGACGATGACCGGCTGGTGGCAACGACTGCGACAGCGACCCTTCGAGCTCGAACTCCTGATCAGTGCCGGGTTACTGCTCTTTGCCGGGCTCGGCGCGGTGATTGTCGGTCGTGGCGAACCGGTGCAGTGGGTTGATCTGGCGATTGCTGCTGCGTTTATCGGGCTCTTCCTCAGTATGAGCCTGGCACTCGCGCTGCGTGGCTGGGGCGAGGATCCGATTATGCTGCCGCTGGCTGCCTTTCTCGCCAGTATCAGCATGATCATGACCCGCCGGCTCGAACCGGATCTGGCGCTGCGCTATGGCGATCTGTACGGCAGCATCGCGCTGAAACAGGTGATCTGGGTGCTGCTTGGTGCCATAGTGCTTGGCATCGTCTGTTTTGTTCCGTGGCGCATGCGCTGGTTGAAGCACTACCGCTACAGCTGGCTGTTGCTTGGCCTCGGGCTGGTGGCGATTGCCGCCGTTTTTGGTGTCGAACGCAATGGTGCCCGCCTCTGGCTTGATTTTGGGCCATTTCAGTTTCAGCCGGTCGAAATGCTCAAGATTCTGCTGGTTGTGTATCTGGCAACCTACCTCGACGCCCGGCGCGATCTGCTTGAGCGTGGTGCCTTTCGCATCGGCCGCCTGGCTCTGCCGCCACTGCCGTACCTGCTGCCGCTCGGTGCCATGTGGGGGCTGACCATCGCCCTGATTATTATTCAAAAAGATCTCGGCGCGGCACTGCTCTTCTTCGTCATCTTCCTGGCAATGCTCTATCTGGTTACGCGGCGGGTGAGCTATATGATGGCCGGATTATTGGCATTTGCCGTCGGGGCGGCGGCGCTTTACCCAATCTTCGGCCATGTGCGGGTGCGCTTCGATGCCTGGAACAACCCGTGGGCCGATCCAATCGGCGGCGGCTATCAGATCATCCAGAGCCTGTATGCACTGGCAAGCGGCGGCTGGGCCGGTACCGGCCTCGGCATGGGTGATCCGACCGCCGTGCCCGAGAGCCATACCGATTTCATGTTTACCTCGATTGCCGAAGAACTCGGCTTTGTCGGTGCGTTCGGCATCCTGATCTGTTACGGGTTGCTGGCGTTGCGTGGGTATCAGATCGCCATACAGGCCCGCGATGGCTTTGCCCAGTTGCTGGCGGCGGGTCTGACGACTGCGGTTGTCGCACAGGCGTTAATTATCACCGCCGGAACGACCAATCTCATCCCACTGACCGGTATCACGCTCCCGTTTGTGAGTTATGGCGGTTCGGCAATGCTGATCAACTTTGCCATGATCGGCCTGCTTCTACGCATCTCGGCGCATGCTGCGCCGGCACAGCTGAGTTAGCCCCATGCACGCTGCACCCCAACCATCACGCATGACAACCTTTCTGGCATGGTTTGGCCTACTGCTGGGTAGTATGCTGCTCGGTGCCGGCCTGCTGGTTCCCGACGGCGGCCTGTGGCGGCTGATCCTTGTGGTTGCGCTCTGGCTGTTTTCGTGGCTACCGCGGCTCCTG
>CALLZL010000059.1 GCA_937859575.1 uncultured Chloroflexota bacterium | reverse complement strand
GTGCTGCTCGGCGATAGTGGTGTCGAGCGTGAATATCGCATGCGTAAGTTTATGCGCAGCAATCAGGATACCTGCATCAACCAGCGCCCGAGTGTGGTGCGCGGGCAGCGGGTGCGCAAGGGCGAAATCATCGCCGACAGCTCTTCGACCGATAATGGCGAACTTGCGCTCGGTCAGAATGTACTGGTGGCCTTTATGCCCTGGGAAGGCGGCAACTTTGAAGACGCCATCCTGGTGAGCGAGCGGCTAGTGCGCGAAGATATCTTCACTTCGATCCATATCGAAAAGTACGAGGTTGAAGCGCGTGATACCAAGCTTGGGCCGGAAGAGATCACCCGCGACATTCCGAATGTCGGCCAGGATAGTCTGCGCAATCTCGATGAGCGCGGCATTATCTATATCGGTGCCGAAGTGCAGCCAAACGACATCCTCGTCGGCAAGATCACGCCCAAGGGCGAGACCGATCTGACGGCCGAAGAGCGCCTGCTGCGCGCCATCTTTGGCGAAAAGGCACGCGAAGTGAAAGATTCGTCGCTGCGGGTACCGAATGGTGTGCGTGGCAAGGTAATCGACGTGAAAGTCTACTCGCGTGATGATGATGTCGAACTCCCGGTCGGTGTCAACCAGCGCGTTGATGTCCTGCTGTGCCAGAAGCGCAAGATCTCGGCCGGCGACAAAATGGCCGGCCGGCATGGCAATAAGGGTGTGGTGAGCCGCATTCTGCCGATCGAAGATATGCCGTTTCTTTCGGATGGCCGGCCGGTCGATATTATTCTCAACCCGATTGGTGTGCCAAGCCGTATGAATCTGGGGCAGATTCTCGAAACGCATCTCGGTTGGGCGGCGGCTCGGCTTGGCTATCGTATCGCAACCCCGGTGTTCGATGGTGCCAGCGAGGCCGAAATCAAGGAATGGCTCGACCGTGCCGAGCTCGCACCCGACGGCAAGACACTGCTGTTCGACGGGCGAACCGGCGATGCATTCAACAACCCGGTGACTGTCGGCTATATCTATATGCTTAAGCTGGCTCACCTGGTCGAAGATAAGATCCACGCCCGCAGCACCGGCCCATACAGCCTTGTAACCCAGCAACCGCTTGGTGGGAAGGCACAGTTTGGTGGGCAGCGCTTCGGCGAAATGGAGGTCTGGGCACTTGAAGCTTATGGTGCCGCCTACATTCTGCAGGAGATGCTCACCGTCAAATCCGACGATGTCGTCGGCCGGGTGAAGACCTATGAAGCGATTGTGAAGGGCGAGCCGATCCAGGAAGCCGGCGTGCCTGAATCGTTCAAGGTGCTGATCAAAGAACTGCAATCGCTCGGCCTGTCGGTTGAAGTGCTCTCGGCCGATGAAACACCGGTCGAACTGACCGACGATATGGATAGCGATCTTGCAGCACTCGATGGGATCAACCTGAGCGGTATGGAGCGCGGCGAGTTCTAAGCGGCATGCCGGTTCAGGGGAAACCTGATACCGGCAGGCAGCATCCGTAGTGTTGCATGAGTACCGGCAGTAAACCGTCGGTACTCATGCAACGAAACTGCCCCCCTGCTGTACAGATACCCCGTAGACGACGGAATGACCCATAAGAGCATAGGAGAACACAATGCTCGAGATCAACGACTTCAATGCGATTCGGATCAGCCTTGCATCACCGGAAGACATTCTTGGTTGGTCGCATGGCGAGGTCACAAAGCCGGAGACAATAAACTATCGTACATTGAAGCCAGAACGTGATGGCTTGTTCTGTGAACGCATTTTCGGGCCGCAAAAGGACTGGGAATGTTACTGCGGCAAATACAAGCGTGTACGCTATAAAGGGGTTGTTTGCGATAAATGTGGCGTCGAAGTAACGCGATCGAAGGTACGACGCGATCGCATGGGCCACATTACACTCGCATCGCCGGTTAGCCATATCTGGTTCGTCAAGGGCACGCCATCGCGGCTTGGCCTGCTGCTCGATATCTCGCCGCGCAATCTTGAGCGAGTACTCTATTTTGCATCGTATATCATTACCAATGTCGATGATGAGATGCGGGCCTATATTCGCGAACAGATGCAGGCGGATTACAAAGAGAAGCGTGATCGCATCCAGGACGAAGCTGAGAGCAAGCAGATCGAGCTTTCGTCGCAGCTGACCCAGGATCTTGGCGGCATGACCAGTGCGCAGCAATCGGCACAGCGCCGTATCGAGGATGATTACCGTGCCCAGCGCGACACACTGACCGCCGATGCCGAGAAGCTGCGTGGCGAGCTCGAAGAGAAGACCGGCGAGATCACCGAGGAAGATATTGTCTTCCGTGGTCAGACGCTGGTTGAAGAGGGCGAGCCGATCAGCGAAAAGATCCTCGATACACTCGATGAGCTGCTGGAGCAAGAGCTTGAGCAAATCGACGTGCGCCGCCAGCGCGATATGTCGGATGCCGAATTGCTCACCGATGCCGAGCGCGAACGCAAAGCTTATGAAGCGACGCAGGAGCGCGAGCGGTTGCAGGAGCGGCTGCAGAACGAGCTTGATCGGCTTGTGCGTGAAGAGAAAGAGAAGCTTGATCATCTTGACGCGATCAAGATCAAGCGCATCTTGAGCGAGCAGGAGTACCGCACTCTGCGCGAACTGGCACCGGGGGCTTTCAAGGCCGACATGGGAGCCGGCGCGGTGCGTGATCTGATCGTGCGCACTGTTGAACTCGACAAGCTCGGCGAAGACCTGCAGGCCGAGGTCGATACCACACAGGGTCAGCGACGCAAGAAGGCAACCAAGCGGTTGCGGGTTGTCGAAGCCTTCCGCAAGAGCGGTAACCGGCCGGAATGGATGATCCTGACCGTGTTGCCGGTGATTCCGCCCGATCTGCGGCCGATGGTACAGCTTGACGGCGGCCGGTTTGCCACCAGTGACCTGAACGACCTGTATCGGCGCGTGATCAACCGCAACAATCGGCTCAAGCGGCTCATGGAACTCAACGCACCCGAGATCATCGTGCGCAACGAGAAGCGCATGCTGCAGGAAGCCGTTGATGCCCTGATCGACAACGGCCGGCGTGGGCGTGCCGTGGGTGGTAAGGGCAAGCATCGGCTCAAGAGCCTCAGCGACATGCTCAAGGGCAAGCAGGGGCGCTTCCGCCAGAACCTGCTCGGCAAGCGCGTCGATTACTCCGGCCGTTCGGTGATCGTCGTGGGGCCGAACCTGCAGCTGCACCAGTGTGGCCTGCCGAAAAAGATGGCGCTCGAACTCTTCAAGCCATTTGTGATGCGCCGGCTTGTCGAGAAGGGGTTTGCCCACAATATCAAATCAGCCAAACGAATTGTTGAGCGGGTGCGCCCTGAGGTGTGGGATGTGCTCGAAGAGGTGATCAAAGATTACCTGGTGCTGCTCAACCGTGCGCCATCGCTGCACCGGCTCTCGATCCAGGCCTTCGAAGCCAAACTGATCGAAGGATCGGCGATTCAGCTGCATCCGCTGGTCTGTGCGGCCTTCAACGCCGACTTCGACGGCGACCAGATGGCGGTGCATGTGCCCCTTTCGCGCAAGGCGCAGGAAGAGGCGCGCATGCGTATGCTCTCGAAGTACAACCTGCTCTCACCGGCGACCGGCGATCCGATCATCACACCATCGCAAGATATCGTGCTTGGATGCTACTATCTGACACTCGCCAAACCCCGCGAGGAGTCGGTTGGCGCCGGGAAGATCTTCGCAACGCCGGAAGAGGCGATCATGGCCTACGAGAAGGGCCTTGTCGAAATGCAGGCCCCCATCCGGGTACGCCTGACCCAGAAGTATGTGCGGTACGAAGGGGTGCGTGGCCGCGAGGGTCTGGAGGATCTCGATGCACTTCAGCCATGGTTGAACCCCGAGACAGCCGTCGTTGCCGAGGACTATGCCGAGAAGATTGCCGAAGTCCGGCGCTTCCGCGTACACCCGTCGCCAAGCGATCCGACCCTGGCCAACGGCTTGCAGGTCAAGACGCAGGGTGATGGTGCGACTCTGATCGAAACGACGATCGGGTTGTTGATCTTCAATAGTGTGCTGCTGCCGCCACTGGCCTATCGCAACGATCCGGTTGCGAAGAAGGGGCTGAAAGAGATCATCGCCGAGTGCTACCAGTACTATACAAACCTCGACAATATATCGAGTGATGACTTTGAGCGCATGCGCCAGCGTTTTGGCGATAAATCGCTCGACGAATTGGCGCGCCTGTTCGGTTCGGAGATGACGGCACTTCAGGCCGATATGATGAAGGCGCTCGGGTTCAAGTATGCAACCCTGGGTGGTATGACGATCGGCATCGATGATATCGAAGTGCCGGCCGACAAGAGTAATATCCTGGGCGAATCCGAACAGCGCGAAGCTGATGTCGAGAAGCAGTTCCGCCGTGGCCTGATCACCGAAGAGGAGCGTTACCGCGAGATCGTCGATATCTGGCAGACGGCGACACGCGAGACGACCAAAGCGGTCAAGCAGAATCTGGATCGCTATGGCCCGGTGGCGATGATGGTCAACTCGGCAGCCCGCGGCAATATCAACCAGTTGAGCCAGATGGCCGGGATGCGTGGGTTGATGTCCGACCCAACCGGGCGGATCATCGAGCTGCCGATCAAATCGAACTTCCGTGAAGGGCTCTCGGTACTCGAATACTTCGTATCGACCCACGGTGGTCGCAAGGGTCTGGCCGATACCGCGTTGCGTACAGCAGATGCCGGGTACCTGACTCGCCGCCTGATCGACGTCGCGCAGGATAACATCGTCACGATGGATGACTGCGAGACCGAGGAGGGGTTGTGGCTGCATCGCGACGATGACCGCGAAGTGTTGCAGGAGCTCGACCAGCGTATTCTCGGGCGTCTGCTGGCGATCCCGATTGCCGACCCGGAGACCGGTGAGGTGATCGCGGAGCGCAACCAGGAGATCGACGAAGTGCTGGCACAGCGCCTCATGGCACTCGGGCTCAACTCAATCTTTGTCCGTTCGCCATTGGCGTGCCAGGCCGATCATGGGATCTGCCGTATGTGCTACGGCCGCAATCTCGCCACCGGCAAGCTGGTCGAGATCGGCGAAGCGGTTGGTATCATTGCAGCTCAGTCGATTGGCGAACCGGGTACGCAGCTCACCCTGCGAACCTTCCACACCGGTGGTGTGGCATCGGCCGACGACATCACCCAGGGTCTGCCGCGCGTCCAGGAGATCTTCGAGGCGCGTTCGCCGAAGGGCAAGGCGTTACTGGCCGAGATCGACGGCGTGGTCGAATTCATCCGCGACGATGATATTCGCAAGATCCGCGTGATATCGAGTGAGATCTATACCGACGAACACGAACTTCCGACTCACTACAATCTGATTGTTGATGATGGCGACGAAGTTGCGGAAGGCCAGGTTCTGGCTGAAAGTAACCGGGTCGATCTCGGCGGTGATCCGATTGTGGCGCGGCTCAACGGAACGGTGCGTGTAGCCGGGCGACGAGTAACGGTGCTGCACGAAGAACGCGATGTGCGTGAATCGATTGTGCCGCATACCGCACGCCTCGGCCAGCAGATCGACAACGGCTCGCGGGTTATTGCCGGCCAGCATCTTACCGAAGGTTCGGCCGACCCACAAGAGCTGCTCGAACTGCAGGGTAAAGAAGCCGTGCAGCGCTACCTGGTCAACGAGGCGCAGAAAGTCTATCGTTCGCAGGGTGTCGATATCAACGACAAGCACGTCGAAGTGATTGTTCGCCAGATGTTGCGCCGGGTGCGGATCGAAGAGCCGGGCGATACCGGGTTACTGCCTGGCGAGTTGATCGACTCAGCCGAGTTTGCCAGCATGAATGCCGAGGTCGTCAGCCAGGGTGGTGAGCCGGCAACCGCCGTCACCGTGCTGCTGGGGATCACGAAGGCATCGTTGACCACCGACAGCTTCCTGTCGGCGGCATCCTTCCAGGAGACAACCCGCGTGCTGACCGAAGCTGCGATCACCGGCAAGGTCGATTACCTGCGCGGCCTGAAGGAGAATGTCGTAATCGGTAAGCTCATTCCGGCCGGTACCGGGATCGAGAAGCGGCGCGCGCTAGCCGAAGAGATGCTCAACGAACTCAGTGCGCCGCGTGAATCATCCGAAAGTAGTGTTGCAGCAATGCCTGAAGGCCCACTTGGCAGCGGCCCGGCCGATGGCGACGAAGAGCTGCGGCGTGCGTTGCGAGCCCTGCTTGAGGGTGGCGATGATGATATCGAATCGGATGAGATCCAGGTCAGTGAAGCCGATCTGGAGGCATTCCGCGAGGCGATCGACCAGATGGACGATGAGGATTTCACGAAGGACGAAGCGTAGACACCCAGGCATCGGCGGGGAAACCGCCGATGCCTGCCCGACTCTCATCATCCGGCACAGGGCCGGCAGCTGTATGCCAGCTGCCGGCCCTGGCTATTCCTGATACCGTAGAATAGTGTCGTAGAGTTTGATTGCCAGCAGATTTGGATCAGTAGCGGCCTGGTTTACCCCGAGCGCCACGGTGACGCCACTTTCGGGGGCGTGCCAGAGCGCCGAGCGGAAGCCGCCGAAGCCGCCGATATGGCCAAAGACACGGCTTGCTTCACCGGCACCACTGACCGGCAACCGGTTCCGCATCACCCCCAGGCCATACTCAAGTTCCGGCATGTTGTACTGCCCCTTACCATTCACCACCGTCAGCATCTGTGCGAGTGATTCGGCGGCGAGCAGATCGCCACCGAAGAGCGCTGCGCCGAAACGCTGCACATCACCGGCCGTCGAGACCAGATTCGCAGTCGCAAAGGCAAATGACATCGATGTGTTGGTCTGATCGGTACCACGCGAATAGCCACGCGATACCGGTGGAGCCACGACTTCGTCGGGCACAAAATAGGTCGAATCGAGCTGGAGCGGTTCGAAGATCCGGCTGCGCATCTCGGATGCAAGCGAATTGCCGGTTGCCGCTTCGACGATCAGGCCGAGCAGCACATAATTGGTACTCGAATAATCCCAGTCTCCCGGGCTACCAGGCGCGAAGGCCAGCGGGAAACGAGCGGCATATGTGACGAGTTCGGCGGGTGCAAACATGCGATCACCGGTGCGATAGGCCTCGGCGACATAGTTTCGATCTTCCAGATAATCATACAGGCCGCTGGTATGTTGCAATAACATTCGCACAGTTATGGTATCACCTGCCGGCACCAGATCAGGTACCCATCTGTCGATCGATGCATCAAGATCGATAGTGCCCTCTTCCACCAGCAAAAGTACCACAGCAGCCGTAAAGACCTTACTGATACTGGCGATACGCACGCGGGTATCAGGCGTCATGGGGAGTGCCTGCTGCTGATCGGCCACACCGCTTGCACCGAGCCATGGTTCCCGGCCGGGGAAATGAACCGCCGCAACTGCACCGGGAATAGAACCATCAGCCACATGTTGATCTAGTACACGCTGTAACTCGGCAGCAAGGGCCGGATCAAACGGCTCCAGCACCACAGCGGTCGGTTCCGGCAGCGGTGTATCAGTCGGTGTGGCAGTCGGCGAAGGTGGAGGGGGTGTCGGCGAAGGTGGGATGGGTGTCACCGAAGGTGGGATGGGTGTCACCGTATCGGTCGGTTCAACACCACCAGTCGGCAGGGCTGTTATGATCTCTGTCGGTATGGTTGTCGGCACGACGGGTGTACTCGGGGCAACACACGCGGCACTGAAGAGGAGCAGCGCGCTCAGGAACGCAAGCGTTGACTGGCGGCGTTGCGGATGCGAAAAGCGCAATGGTTGATCTCCTGTTGGGCGAATCCGTACATAGCTGCGCCGGGTGATGGCCGGCGGGGTCGAGCGTAACACCGGCAACAGGGCGGCGAGGCCGCCATGACGAATCGGGGTTTCGACAAAACGGAACGAGAGCTCGGCCAGCACGGCCACCAGGCTGAACTGCAGCAGTTGAATCGGCCAGGTGTCGATCGTATGGTTGGCAATCGGGCGCATAAGGATGAAGATCGGCCAGTGCCAGAGGTAGATCCCATACGAGCGTATGCCGATCCAGCGTAAGATCCGCCCGCCAAGCAGCCAGGGCATCAGGCGGGTGTGCGACGCCGTGGCAGCAATGATCACGATAATTGTTGCGCTCGCCACCAGCACGAAACCACCACGGTACAGCAGCGGATGCTGCTCGTACATCCAGAGATACGCAACACCCAGAATGCCGAGCGCGAGCAGCCCGATACCATCAAGCAGGGGGTGATATTGCCGGCTGCCGGTAGCGGACGCGGAGGACGGCTGCCAGACGAACGCAAGTGCAGCGCCGAGCAGCAGGCCGGCAGCACGGGTATCGGTGCCGTAGTAGATCCGTGACGGGTCGGCACCCGGATCATAGAGGACAAACATCAATGCGGCACTCAGGGCAGCACCCACCAATGTGGCGAGCAGCATG
This sequence comes from uncultured Chloroflexota bacterium, assembly GCA_937859575.1. Lineage (GTDB taxonomy): Bacteria > Chloroflexota > Chloroflexia > Chloroflexales > Roseiflexaceae > CALLZL01. Next base: position 10,450 of record CALLZL010000059.1, on the reverse strand, counting down.
CCACGCGGCCGCAGGAAGCGCATACCGAACAGAAAGAGTAGCGGCCAGACAATATAGAACTGCTCTTCGACCGCCAGCGACCAGAGGTGTTGCAGCAACGGCGGTTGGAGCATCGGATCGAAGTACGACCGCTGGCCGGTGATCAGATGCCAGTTCATCAGATAGGCCAGTGACGCTGCGCTATCAGCAAGCAGTTCCGGCAGCTCGGCCGGCCACACCAGTATGGTGAAGCATACGGTTGTGGTAAGCATCAGCAGAAGTGCCGGCAACAGCCGGCGTGCACGCCGCCGCCAGAAGGCCATCAGATCAATCTGCCCATTGTGCCGCCATTCGGCAAGCAGCAGGCCGGTGATCAAAAAACCACTCAAGACAAAAAAAGTCTCGACACCCAGATACCCACCAGTCAGCGGCAGGCCGGCATGGTATAGCAACACCGCAATCACCGCCACTGCCCGCAGGCCATCGAGCCCGGGCATATAGGGCGGATGTGACGGGGCAGATTGCGTACTGCCCGGGTTGCTGGATGTCGGCTGCATGTTCATTGATCTTCAAGGGATTCGTATAGCGCATCACGGATACCGGATGCGCGAAAACATCGTTGTTCGCAAGACGCCTTGGATAATCACCACTATAGTGTGGAATCGTTAGGAGTGGATGAACCCTGGGCGTAGTATATATGAGAATCAAATGAGAAGCCGTGGCATCCTGTAACGACATGACAGGAGACCACGGCTGTGCGGAATGGGAAATGCAGTGTTGCGGTTAACTAAAACGCGGGATGATCTCGCGCGCAAAACGCTGTAGCGGGGCATGATCATAGGCAACACGTGGGAAGTAGGTAATAATGTAGTTGGCACCGGCAGCAACCACCGCCTGCACCCGGGCTGCGATCTGGTCGGCAGTACCGACGATCGCCTGCTGATGCAGTTGCTCCATTGTCCAGCCGTAGGTAGCGCGAACCTTCGCAGTTGCCGCTTCGACATCTGTTTCATCTTCGAGCAGCACGATATTCAGGCTGGTGCTCTTGACGATTTCGTCGTAGTTGCGCCCCAGGTCGTCACAGTGGCCTTTGAGCACTGCCAGTTTCTGGCGAATGACATCCGGGTTGCCGCCGCCGACATTACAGGCCTGCGCCCATTTCGCCACCAGTTTGAGGGTCACCCGTTCGCCGCCGCCGCCGAGCCAGAGCGGGATATGCGGCTTCTGGACGCCGCGTGGCTCGTTGATCGGGCCATCGATGGTATAGTGCTTGCCCTTGAACACCGGCTTCTCTTCCGTCCACATTCGCACGATGATCTCGCATGCCTCGCGGAAGGCGCGCATGCGATCCGGCACATCGGGGAAGCCATAGCCATAGGCCCGCCATTCGTGCTCGTACCAGCCTGCACCAAGGCCGCAGAGCAGCCGGCCGTTGCTCATGACATCAATCGTTGAAGCGATCTTGGCCAGGTGCGCCGGGTTACGATAGCCATTACAGGTTACCATCTGGCCGATCTTCACCTTCTGCGTATCGCGAGCCAGGCCGGCAGTAATCGTCCAGCACTCAAAGGTCGTCTCCATGGTCGGCGTCGGCACCGTATGGAAGTGGTCGTACACCCAGATCGAGTCGTACCCTGCGGCTTCTGCCGCCTGGCCGACACGGGTCATGGCAGTATACTGCTCGACAGGGTCGCGGATTTCGATAAGATCCATGCGCCAGCCCTGCGGAACAAATGTACCGAATGTCACTGCCATTGCAGGTCTCCTTTGATGTTCATTGTGGGGGCGAAATCGAAAGAGGGGCGGCATCTGCCGCTGCCTGCATTGTACCACATGCGTCAGGTGGGAACCGCCGCCCTTGTCAAGCGACACTTTTTTCTTTACCCCGCATGTCATCACGGATGATCTTACTTTGACCAAGGGCTCGCCTCACGAGTAATCTTACCCTCCGTGGTTTACGCCTGAGCGAACACGGAGGACGAGTTTGAGGTCGCGCATGAGCTATCGGTCGAAACGCGAATTGTTGGCGCAAGTCGCACCCCGCTACCAACAAGCCAGTCATGTCCAGAAGTCAGTCATTCTCGATGAGTTTGTCGCTGCTACCGGCTATGCCCGCAAGTATGCGATCCGCTTGTTGACACGACCGCCACTTCCCGCACCACCCCAGATCCGCCGACCACGAGCCCCGCTGTAATGGTCACGACATTCGACGATCAGTGGCTAGGAGCAACAGGATGCCAACACAATCAGTGACCATGACCCGCTGTAATGGTCACGACATTCGACGATCAGTGGCTGCAGAGTGAGGTTTTGGCAGGGGCAGCACTTCCGCGAATATGGCGATTCATTGCACCGCACCTATCACCCGCACCGCGTCGCGGCACCGCAGCGACCGCGTGCGCCATGGGCATGGCAACGGGCCACACCGCACCATACGTGCATCGTTCCGTAAACAGGGCGTAGAGACGGCTCGTCGGGCCATCTCGACCGGAGCGGGGGCAGCGCCGCCCGCGAGAATCGTTACTCCCACTCCGCCAAGAGACCCTTCGCGGCTGTGCCGCTCAGGATGACAGCCGACTCCAACGAGCGATCCGTCGCCGCAGGGCGGCTCAGGATGACATTCTGACCCCTACACCCCTCCAAAGGCTTGAGACGCACAAAAGGACGCGTTATGCGCCCTCTTGTGCTCCGCACCTCATGTCTGATCACATGAACCAGGCTACTTGTCTTGCGGTACGATCTCCACTTCACAGTACCCACCGACACATGCCAGTTCCTGTGCGGCTGTCGTCAGATCCTCTTCCTCGTAGCGCCACACCTTGCTGAAATCGACTTCGGGGAAATCAGCCGCCAGATGTTCGTACTCTTCACGGGTGATTTCGATATACGGCATCTGAGCATACTGCGCATCGAACGAGGGCAGAAACGACAGCCCGCCGATCTGATCACGATGTTCCCAGACCCACTTCATCAGGTCAAGCACTTCATCAGGCTTGTAGGTGATCGTACACGACGGGTTGTGATCGGTCCAGTAGAGCTTATTCTGCAGCCAGTATTCACACTGCTCGACGGCGGTGCGCTGATTGCGTGTCACGGCACCTTCCGGCGACTTCATCGGGAAATGGATGACCCAAGTGTTGGCGTTTTCGCGTGTCTGGCCGTTCTCCGGATCCATGGGCACACCGGCATCGTGCAGCACCTTGAAAAGCGGTGAGTGAGTCGCTACACGCACATTGCGAATGTAATAGGGTGCCCAACGCGCATGCAGACCCGACGAACAGTTGAGGAGCTGTGATGAATTGCCGCTCGGCTTGACACAGGTAATTGATGCCGAAGCGTTAATGCCCAGGGCGGCGGCAACCTCGCGATTGGTATCGGTAGCGATCTCGCGCAACTGGCGCTTCACCTGCGCATCCTGCGCCACCGGGCTATCCATCTGGCCGGTAATATCGACACCAAGCAACCGCTCTTCTTCACAGTTCTCCTTCCACATCGGCCGCAGGCCGGGGAAGTGCGTCGCCATCGACTGGATCGATCCGATGATCGTGGCGATCTCGACCTTGTCGCGCAGCGATTCCAGCGTGTCGTCGACACGTGCGACGGCGGCGGTGAGGTTGCAGAACTGCCACGGGCGCAGGTTGATCTCGCCGCAATTTCCTGTAATGCAGTGCGCTAGCTGAAAGCAATGCGTGTCGTCGAAGACCGAAATATCCCACACATCTTCGCGTAGATCAGTCGCCTCGACCGCTACTATCTTGACGCTGTCTGTGCCGAAATGGCTCTTCTCACGCGGCTTGCCCGAGTCGAGCTTTGTTTGTTTGGCGGTATGCGAGAGATGGAAGAGCGAGCGAAAGTGTGCAATATCGTTCAGCCCTGAGATGCTCAAGTCATAGCGCACATACTCGCGCTCGTAGTCACGAGCATTCGGGAAACGGCTAACATTATACGACTCACGCACACTCGTCTTTATGCCATAGAAGCCAAGAAGGGTGGAGACGTCATCTATTAGCTTCTTGTGAGCAGATACAAGTACAGCCACCGAGTAACCCGGCTGCTTACTCAGATCAATCGAGCCGTCTGAGGAGAAAAGCCCATCAATAAATCCTTTGCGGAAATCCTCACTTGCTTCCTTCCAGATAGAACTCGGAAGACCATCAGCCTTGGGATGAATTCCCAGATCGACCGCCCATCGGTTGAGTTTGCCGGATGTTGTATTTAGCTCGTACCAGACAGATCCATCGCGCTCGCGCCGGGAGAACGTTGCAGAGCATCCTAGTCGCTGCAGTGTCTGCTCGATACGTGTCGCAATGCCCTGTTGATAGTCCTCATTGCTGACGATAAGACCATACTGGGTATCATTCGTATCGCCACGGGTAAGTATCCAGCCATCACCGCTCATCCATCCTGCAAGGAAACCATCGTCATAGTCGCCTTTGACGCCAAACCCGAGTGTCTCAGGTCGTACGATGGGAAGATGCATCCCCGGCTTCAATTCCGGAGTTGTTAGCTTAGTAATGGTACCATCAGGGTTGACTACTGGCCATTTATGTTCAGGCGTAGCATAGTATGTATGACCGCCCTTCAACTGTAGCTTGATGAGAGGTTTATTTTCGCCCGAAAGGAAGCAAGTAGCTGGACTAAGATCGCCGTTGAGATTACGGACGAGGAACCGCTTCCCTTCGAGCGACTCGATCGGAACGATTCCTTCCGAAGTGTAGACGAGAGTTCCTTTGCGTAGTGAAGGATTCGTACCGAACTCCGCTTCTTTACGCCGTGCCGGCTTCATGACATTGGCAGCCTCGCGGTTGAAGATGCCTGGTTCGCCACGGCCGGATTCAACCATCTCCATGAACTGGTGGATGAACTCCTGCTGCATGAAGCCGCCCTTCGGCCAGACAGCCGAGTTATTGGCGTTCCAGCGCTGGCTGTTTTCGCGCTCGAAATCACCCGATTTCGCCAGCCGCATCTCGTCGTCGTCGTAGTCGAAGAGTGAAATCATGGCGGTACGCCGCACACCACCCGACACCGCCGCATTGCCGACAGCGCACATCATGTCGTGGGCATCGATCGGGCGCAGGAAGCTACCCTGGCGCGCCAGGATCCGGGTGCGCACGAAATCGAGCATGGCACGGAACGGCTCGGGCCCCGAGGCGCGGCCGCCTTTGGTGATCAGTGGGGCACCAGCCGAGCGCAACTGCGACAGATCAAAGTGTACATCGCCACCGTCGAACCAGGTTTCGAGGCCAAAACGCAGTGCATCGGCCCATCCTTCGGCCGAATCCTCAACAACATAATTCGTCGCGGCCCGACCCGTCTGTCGGCGGATGCGCGGGAAGTTCTCGACATAGCGGCTCTCGACCGAGAAGCCGACACCACAACCGGCCATTGAGATGATCAGCGCCTCGACGAATGAGTCGATACTCTCGACCGGTTGGTACGAGCAGTTATAGATCGCCACCGAATTCCGCCGGGCAGCCGGGCCGGCCATCGCCAGCAGACGCATCGACGGCATGGCACGCATTTCGAGGATGCCGCGCCGCACACGTTCGTATGTCTCACGTGGCAGCCGGCTACCAGCCAGATCGTACATATAATCGACCGCACGATCGACGGTTTCGATCCATGTCTCACGCCGGCCAAGGTCGTAGTTGAAGCGCGAATATTTATCGAAGAACTGAAACTGCTGGATCGGTGTAGGAAAATACTGCCGCGAGTCGTCAAATGCAATACGCACATGATCGGGCACCGGCCGCTTTTCGCGCTCACGGGCTCGCTCGGCACGATACAGGATATAGCGCTTGGCAGCCTCGAACTCACCGGCCGCCTGCAACACCGTCTCGACAATATCCTGCACCTCTTCGACCGTCGGCGAACGCTCGCCTGCTTTGGCGGCAACGATGTTCAGCACCCGCTGCGCCAGTTCCTCGACCGGTGTCGTGGGGGTGCGGCCAAAGCTCGCAAAACAGCGTGCCATGGCATGTTCGATGCGCTGCACATCAAACGGCATAACACGCCCGTCGCGCTTGATGATCAGCGTCGGCACGATCACACTATGCCCTGCCCCATTGCCGTTCTGCTCTGGTGCCCCATCGATACCATCAACGACATCCAACTGATCCACCGTCATTTCAACGTCCTCCTCAAAACCGGCACATAACGAACTACGGGCGATCGACGTTGGGCCGAACTGCCCGCAAGGAGTACTTGCTATGTAAAGTAATACTCTTGCTGAACCGAGTTGTAATCGCCTGGTAACATTGGACTGCGCGAGGGCACAAGAGGTGATTTTATCCACAAGATATCAACATCTTGTGGGTAGCTCTGTTATTCAATGCTACATTTAGGCAAGGGATAGTCTATCACAGGCATGGGGGTGAGTCAAGCATGAAATTGAGATACCGCGAAGAAGGGTTTACAGCTACTGTTCGGCAGCCAGCTCATCGGCAGCAGCCAGCAGCGCGGTAATGCGTGCTTCGGGTGTCTCGCGTGAGCGCAGGTAGAGTTCGAGCGCCCGGCGCGGCGTGAGGCCTTCGAGGAGCTCATCGGCGGCCGTACCGAGGCGGGAGCGCGCCGGGCGCTCGATCTCGATCGCAACTGCGGCAACATAGTGGGCACCGGCGGTTTCGATCTGGCGCTGGATGTCGAGGGTACTCAGCGCATTGGCCTGGGCGGTATCGGCCTCGATCCGCATGCGCACAACCGCATCGCTCAGGGCATGGCGGGCAATCGCACGGGTGATGCGTTCGGCTGGATCGCTTGCCCCGCGCACGTCAACATCGATCGTCAGGAACGGCCGGGCTGCGAGCGGGAAGAACTGCCAGCGTGCCTGGCCCGGCTCGATATCGACAATCACACACCCCTTGGCTTCATGTTCTTCGCCGAAGTCGATCCGCTCGATACTGCCGGGGTAAACGATCGGTGGATGCTCGCCAAGCGACTGGTGGCGGTGAATATGACCAAGGGCTACATAATCGACGCCGGGTTGGGCGACCATGCTGCGCGAAAGCACCAGATCTTTGCCGAGCAGCACCTGGCGTTCGGCACCCAGGGTCGCACCATCGATCGACGCATGCGCCATGAGCACCGTGGGGAGCGAGCGATCCAGATCCTCGGCGGCCTGACGCAAGAAACGGTCGATCCGATCAAGCAGCATCGCCTCTATTTCAACCAGTGCCTTGAGCTGCAGCTCCTCTTTCGCCAGCAGATTATGGCGCGTCACCCAGGGGAGCGCGATGATCTGCAGGATGCCGGCACGGGTATCGAGCCGCAGTAACCGTGGCCGATCGACGATCAAGACCCCCTCGACGGCAAGGGTGTCGAAGATTTCGATCGAATGAGCCCGGCCGGCAGCCGGCGATACATCGTGATTGCCGGTTAGAATCACAACCGGCACACCGGTGCTGCGCAATGCATGAATGCGCCGCGCAAACTCGCGCTGGTGCGTCGGGTTGGGGGTGCGGTTTTTATAGATATCGCCGGCGATCAATACCGCATCGACATCGGATTCCTGCCCGATGGCGATCGCTTCATCAAGCCGCGCCAGGTAATCGAGCAGCCGCGTGTTCATCCCGGTTGCCGGGTCGGTCCGGCTGTAGTTTTCCATGCCGATATGCAGATCGGCGAGATGCAACAACTTCATTTGCTCATTCTAGCCGCTGCCGCATGGGCCGTCAAGTAGAGGTTAGAACATAATTTCTAAAAACGATTTCCACCTGATCGGCGAAACCATTGACACTTTCGCGTATGGAGAATCATGTGATTGCTCATGCATGTGGGAAACCATGTGGGATAGTGTGGGATAAGTTGGGATAACTTTGTGCGACTGGTTGTTCTATAATACCAGCAGACAGACCTGACAACAGAAAGAGTCATGTTCAATGCTGAATCGATATGTGCGCCATACCCGGGCATGGGTGCTGTTCCTCTGCTGTGTTTTGCTCCTGGCGGCATGCGGGAATGCACCGATTCCGGGGTTTCCCCCGATTCCGGGGGTACGGATCGAGCCGACAAGCCGGCCACCGGTACTGGCGGTGCAACCGGCACGGGGGCCGCCGACGCAGGTGGGGGGGGGGCTGAGCTATACCAACCACTTCGTCTTCACCCATTTTTTCGAGAATGCCGTAGCCCCGGTTGACATGTACGGCTTTGTGACCCGTGATCGCGAATGGGAGATTCCGGTCGAGGCGCAGGTACTGGGCTATTTCGAACTGGATGCCGACCGCCAGCGTGCAACCTATCACCTGCTGTTGCCGGCTATTCCGCAGGGGCAGCTGGTAGATGTCGATCAGAACGAACGGGCCGATACGGGCGTTCAGGTGCATGCCGTTTCGTGGTGGCCTAATCTGAGCGGTGGGCCATATTCGGAGGGGTTCGATCGTTCGACCGGCTGGCCGGGGTATATGGCCTCGATCATTGTGGATCGTGAAAACCAGAACGAGGTCATCGGCGGGCGCCTGGTGGTCTGGGCACCCGATGACGCACAGCTGTTTCCGAGCGATTTTGGCCCGGATGGCCTCCTGTTCACTGCCGACGACCCGGTGGCGGCGATCAGTGCCGGCTACACGGTTGTCGATCTTGATCAGCGGCCGTTTGGCTTGATTCGCGATGTCGAGAGCCGGCTTGATCTGTACGAGCCGGAGGATGTGGCGATCAAGGATTATTCGGATCGTTCATATACCGAAGCCTTCGAGCTGATGTTCGAGCGTATTCGGCGTGAATATGCCTTCAATGGCATCCCCGGCCGCGAGCCGGCCTGGGATCAACTGTATGCCGAGATTGCACCACGCATTGCCGACGCCGAGCGTGCGCGTGATGCACGTGCCTACTACCTGGCGCTGCGTGATTTCACGCTCGGCTTCCGCGATGGGCATGTCGGTATCAGTGGCGGCCCGAGCGGTGATCCAAGCATCACCGGCGGTTTCGGCTTTGCGGTACGCGAGCTCGATGACGGGCGCTTTCTGGTGACCTACATTGTGGAAGGTGGCCCGGCAGCGGCGGCCGGCATACGCCGTGGTGCCGAGTTACGCACCATCGACGGCCGGCCGGTGGTGGATGTGATCGAGAGTGTGCCGCTCCTCACCGGGCCGGTTTCGAGTGATATCAGTGCGCGCCTCGAACGGGCTCGCCTGATGCTTCGCGCCCGCCAGGGCAGCAGCCGCAGCTTCGGTTTTGGTGGTGATGCACCGGCGGAAGTCAGCCTCACGGCGGTGGGCGAGCACGAAAAGTACCTTTTGCCACCGAACTACCCCCACGACCACGACGCCCTGCCGGTCGATTTTCGGACCCTCGACTCAGGGATCGGGTATGTACGGGTCAATTCGAACTACGACGACCTGAACCTGCTGGTACGCCTGTTCACCCGCGCCCTCGAAACTTTCGAGCGCAATGGGGCACGTGGGATCATCATCGACATGCGCGCCAACTATGGCGGTTCACCACTCGGGTTGGCCGCCATGCTGATCGAAGAGACGATCGAGACCGGCCAGGATGAATACTATAGTGATCTGACCGGCAAATTCGAACCGGAAGGCCTGCCGGGCAAGATCGAACCGGCCGATCGCACCTTCTCGTTCCGCCGAATGGCACTGCTTGTCGATCAGGGGTGCTTCAGCGCATGCGAAATCGAAGCCTATGCCTTCAGCAAGATCCCCGGCATGATCGTCGTCGGCCAGTATCCGACGGCCGGGGTGTTTGCGGAAGTCGCCCGTGGCCAGTACGAAATGCCGGAAGGGATCTCGCTGCAATTCTCGACCGGGCGCACCATGCTGCCCGACGGCAGCGTGCTGCTTGAAGGAACGGGTGTGGTACCAACCGAACGGGTTCCGGTGGATGAACGTAACGTGCTGGCCGATACTGATGTCGTTCTTGAAGCGGCTGAACGGCTACTTGGCCGGTAGCAGAAAGATCGTTATGAGCATCCCGCGACGCTTGAGCCTGGGGATCACCTACTGGCCACGCATGAGTGGTTACCATATGTGGCAGCACTACGACCGGGGTGCAGTGCGCGAGGAGCTGGCGCAGATCGCAACATTCGGTTGTACGCTGGTACGCTTCTGCCTGACGTGGGAGGTCTTTCAGCCTGGGGCAGAGCGGCTCGACACCGAAGCTATGCGGCAGCTTGAGCATGCCCTCGACACCGCACACGAAACCGGGCTTCGTACGGTTGTCTGCCTGTTTCCGGTGGCCGGCGGCGGTGCGCTCGCGCTACCAGCCTGGGCCAATGGCCCTGATATCCTTGGCCAGTTACGCAGCAGCGGCCCACGCGGGCACACACTGCTCGTGCGCCCACCAGGTATAACACCAGTCGTGTCGGGGGGTGCCTACCGGCCGTTCCAGGCCGATGATCTCTATAGCGGCGCACTGCTGGAAGCCCAGCGCTACCTGGTGCGCGAGGCGATCGGCTATTTCGGCCGCCATCCGGCACTCGACGGCCGGCAGCACGCCGGAGATCGAGGCGGCGGCCACCCGCATC
>CALLZL010000058.1 GCA_937859575.1 uncultured Chloroflexota bacterium | reverse complement strand
GCTCACGCCCGGCCATCGATCCCGAGCGGATCGCCGTCGCCGGCGGTAGTCAGGGTGGCGGTATTGCGATTGCCGTCGCCGGGCTTTCAGCGCATGTCAAGGTGGCGATGCCCGATGTTCCATTCCTCTGCCACTAACGCCGTGCCACCGAGATCACTGCCTCGCATCCGTACGAAGAGATTTCGCGCTTCTGCATGGTGCATCGCGATAAAGTCGAGCGGGTATTTGCCACACTGGCCTATTTCGATGGTGTCAATCTGGCGGCTCGTGCGCGTGCCGATGCGCTCTTTTCGGTTGGCCTGATGGATGAAATCTGCCCACCGTCGACCGTCTATGCGGCTTATAATCATTTCGGCGGCACAAAGCAGATCCGTGTCTATCGGTATAACCACCACGAGGGGGGCGGCGCATACCACACGATCGAGAAGGTTAACTTCCTGCGCACCAGCGGTATATAAAAAATTGGCCGCTGCCACAGTACGTGATTGCTGTGGCAGCGGCCAACCTTTCTTACCGGAATGTGACAACCAGATCCGGTTCGGTTTCCCACTCCTGTTCACGGCCGAGCCAATCCTGCGCTCGTGCACGGAAAGCCCATTCACCCGGCTCCGACGGCCAGAAGCGTGCTTCGGCAAAGGTCTCTTCGACCTGCCAATCAACCCATTCCCCATCCGGTAGCCGGCGCGTCTGCACATCATAGGATGCGATACCGATCACATCGTCGTAACCATCCCAGCGGATCAACCACGAACCATCGCCCTGCGGTATCGCTTCACGCACCCGTGCCACCGGCGGTAGCCGATCGGTCTCGATCAGTGCGGGTGGATCATGGGGGGGCGGGGGGCCGGGATCATCACCTAACCAGAGAAAACTGATCTCCACCCAGTCCGATTGCGCCATGCCGAGGTCATCCCAGAAGGCACCATCGGCGATATCGACACCGTTTGGTAACCGCACGCGCCGGCCGAAATCATCACGCCCGCCATTATACCCCTGCAGGCGTGCCGCCTGGGCCATCGGCAGCCCGACCGGCAGATCGCCATATTTGCGGTCGGGATCCCAGTAGTCGTCGGTTGTATTCCACGGGCCGACATCCCACACCGGTAGGATGACGCTGCGGTCGCGGTAGGTGACGCGCACCTGGAATTCGTTGCCGCCACGGCTCGAAAGTACGCGGAATGAAGGCAGTGCCACAAACCGGTCGCGTGGCTGAATGATATGCCCGTTCGCCGTTCGTCGCCCCACCAGGCCCTGACGCGTCGCATAGATGCGGTAGGTCGGTGCCAGCGGCCGAACCTGAGCTTCGGCGGGCGGGGCAGGCTGTTCGTCGGCACGCGCCGGCATGGCCGGTATCAACGCGGCAGCGCAGAAGACGACCAACAGCAAGATTCGTACGTTTCCCATAATAGTATCTGCTACTCCTGTGTCACAGGGGGAATGTATCGGCCGGCAGTGGTGCATGTGTGGTCTGAGTGCGCGGTAAGGGCGCGGCTGCCGTCTCGATCCAACCTTCCGGCATCCCATATGTGGATGGCAACCGACACAGAGCCGGTTGTGCCATATGGTGGAAGATTGCTCCCCGTGTGGGTATGATGGCCCTGGAGTGTCGGCATGGACACCTCCCCGGTATGCTGCCAACGCCTTGCGTGGTGCATATGCCGTGCCGTAAGAACACCGGCGTGGGTGTGAAACGGTGAAAACAGGGCCGTGACGAATGTGGTATTGTCGTGCCGGGCATCGTCGGCGGCACGCGAGGGGATCGAAGATCCATACTCTCCCCGGCGCTGCCGGGGTGCGCAACATTGCGCCGGGTGTATGGGATCATCAATTGAATAATGACACATGCGCGGCAGATCATAGCCGATTTCTGTAGATTGTCAAGAAATTGTGATCACTGATCACTGCGCAGGGTATGAGCAACGTCTATAGCGAAATGCCAAACGATTGATCGCTGGGAGCGCGAGCGGCGCTCTCGGCATGCGCACCGAATCAATACTTCTGTACTTCACTATACGGGCCTGCTTCGCTGCATCCCCGTGTCTGCATGTCATCCTGAGCCGCTCTGCGGCAAAGAATCTCTTCGCGAGCAGGGAGCAGCCCGGCGGCGTCGCTCACTCCGCGAAGCGATGCTTCGCTGCGCTCAGCATGCCGTCCAGCCTCCCGTACCCTACCGGTCACGAGAACGCACATGCCCTGTGCCCTGAGGGTCGGTCGTTGACGCACTCGCCGCACCCTGCGATAATGAAACCGCACACATGTGTGCAGTTTCGTGATCAGAATCAACCGAAAGGGGAGGCATGATGTCCGACCTGACATGGTGGCAGAAGGCCGTCTTCTATCAGATCTATCCACGGAGTTTTGCCGATGGCAATGGTGATGGTATCGGCGATTTTATCGGGATGACCGCCCGCCTCGATCACCTGGTACGCCTCGGGGTCGATGCGATCTGGCTTTCGCCACACTACCCATCGCCGTTTCTCGATTGCGGCTACGATATTGCCGATTTCAGCGGAGTTGGACCGGAATACGGTTCGCTCGACGACTTCAAGGCGTTTCTTGCGGCGGCCCATGATCGTGGCCTGCGGGTTGTGCTGGATCTCGTGCTGAACCATTCTTCCGATCAGCATCCCTGGTTTGCCGAATCACGCGCATCACGCGACAACCCGAAACGCGACTGGTATATCTGGCGCGACGGGAAGGAAGGCGGCCCGCCCAACAACTGGGTGTCGATCTTCGGCGGATCAGCCTGGCAACTGGATGAAGCGACTGGCCAGTATTACTATCACTGCTTTCTCAAGGAGCAGCCGGATCTCAACTGGCGGCACCCGGAACTGAAGCAGGCCATGTTTGATGCGGTGCGTTTCTGGCTTGATCTGGGGGTCGATGGCTTTCGCCTCGATGCCGTTTCAACCATCTTCGAGACCGAAGATCTGCGTGATCATACGGCCACGATTTCGGAAAAAGAGCTGTTCGATGGATGGCGCGGCCTGCGGCCTGATCTCGATCCGGCCGAGATCGACCGTCAGATGCGAATGATGCTCTCGAATCAGTTCGATCTGCCGGAAGTCCACGAGGTGCTGCAGGAACTACGCCAGCTAATCGATAGTTACCCAGATCGAGTGTTGATCGGCGAAGCCGATGCGATCAGCTACTATGGCGATGGAACCAACGAGCTGCACCTGGTATTCAACTTTCCGCTCATGCGTACCAACCGTATCACAGCGGCGCATGTCCGCGATAATCAGGCCGAACGCCTCGGCGCGCTACCACCGGGTGCCTGGCCCTGCAATACACTCGGCAATCACGACTCGCCGCGCATGCTGACGCGCTATGGCGATGGCGAGCACGATGCGGCACTGGCACGCATGCATACGGCCTTGCTGCTGGCGCTCAAGGGAACACCCTTCTTCTATTATGGGGAAGAGATTGGCATGCAAGACCTGATACTGACCGATATTGCCCAGTTCCGCGATGGCATGGCAACCAATGTGTATGCCATGGCAATCGCGATGGGTATGCCGGCCGACGAAGCACTGGCTGCCGCAGCACAGATGACGCGTGACCGCGCCCGTACGCCGATGCAGTGGGAAGGTACCGCACATGCGGGGTTCTGCCCGGATGATGTGGAACCATGGCTGCCGGTTAACCCGAATGCCGCCGCCGGGGTGAATGTCGCCGCTCAGAGCGAGGATCCGGCTTCGATGTTGAGCTTCTACCGCCGCCTGCTGGCGGTACGCCGCGCAACTCCGGCCCTGCTCGCCGGCGATTACGACGACCAGCACGAAGAGGCGCAAGAGTATTTTGCTTTCCTGCGTTCATACCGCGATCAAGTGATTCTGGTGGTGTGTAATATGTCGCCCGAGCCACGCACGATCGGTTTCTACTACGATCAACCACACGTGCGAACATTGCTCTCGACCCACGAACGGGCGGCGCAGATTGAGGATCTGGCGCGGCTCGAACTGGCACCATTTGAGGCCTATCTCGGTGAGTTGACCATGTAGGCGAGTAGTGGGCAATGCAGTGCATGCCACAACTCGGCAGGTTCCTGGTGTGCGAGGTGGTCGTGCTGCTTATGCGGTGCGGCCAAGCAGCGCACCAGTAAGGGCGCGTAATTCGCCGAGTGCTGCTGCATCGCCGATCACTGCATCGAGTGCGGCCAGGGCTCGTGCATGGTGGGTTGCGGCCACCGCCTCGGTTGCTGCACGCGAACCGGCTTCTTCAATAATCGCCAGCATGCGCTGCACATCCTGGTGGTCGGGCTCTGGTTGCTGTAACAGATCGGCCAGTGCGGCGGCATGCGGCGCATGGCGTAGGGCGTGGATGACGGGCAGGCTGAGCTTGCGTCGATAGAGATCGGCGGCCGCCGGTTTGCCGGTGATTGCCGGATCTCCCCAGATGCCGAGCAGATCATCCTGGATCTGGAAGGCAAGGCCAAGTGCGGTGCCGAACTCGGTCAGGGCGGCCACCTGGTCGGCACTGCCGCCGCCAACCAGCGCCCCCAGGCCGGCGGCGGCCGCAATCAGTGCCGCTGTCTTGCGCCCGATCATCGCCAGGTATGCCGCCTCGTCGATTGTCAGATCCCCTTCCTGCAACAGGTCGAGATACTGCCCTTCGCAGATCGTCAGGATCGTTTCATCAAAGCGTCGCAAGATCTCAAGCACAACCTCGGGTGCAATGCCGTTCGAACTGAGACGGTGAATGGCAAGATGCGCAATCACGAGCATGCCGTCGCCGGCGTTGATCCCCTGCGCCAGCCCCCAGATCGTCCAGAGGGTCGGCCGGCCGCGGCGCGTGGCGCTGTCGTCTTCGATATCATCGTGGATGAGCGAGAAATCGTGGATCAGCTGAATCCCGGCTGCCAGAGGCAGCGCCCGGATCGGATCACCACCTACCGCACGGCACGCAATCAGGCTGAGCCGTGGCCGGATCAGCTTGCCCGGATCCGAATCGGCCGGCTGTAACTGTTCGTCGCGCCAGCCGAGATGATACTCCTGCATGGCGTAATAACGAGCTACACGTGCTTCGGCGTCCGGGAACGCCGCCGCCATCGCTGCCCGAATATGCCTCTGTTCATCCGACTGTCGCATCAGTAACCTCGGTAGTATGACACACTGTTGTAATCTTCCGGTAATCTTATGTAACCCGGTCGTAATTCAGATCGCTTGTTGTCTGCGTGTGGTACTAGTACACTCATACCACGTAGACACCAATACATGATGAACGGATGCCCCCCATCTGAAAGGAGTCGATCCATGGCGCTCAATATGCGCTTCCGCTTCAGCCCCACGAAGGACGGTCTGGTGAAGGTTCTCGGCCCACTCGAGACCGATATCATGCAGATTGTCTGGCAGGATGAGCGCAGCACAGTCAAGAAGATCCACCGCAAGCTCTCGCAGACCCGTGAGATTGCCTATACGACGGTCATGACGACCATGAGCCGCCTTGCCGAGAAGGGGGTGCTCAAGCGCCACCGTGAAGGGCTGGCGTATGTCTATACCCCGGCGATCTCGGAAGATGATTTCGTGACGATGGTGGTGCAGCAGGTTCTCGACGGCCTGCTTGATGATTATAGCGAAACCGCTGTCGATTATATGGTTGATTATCTTGCCCGTCGCAATCCGAATGAACTGCAGCGCCTGCACAAAGTGATCGCTTCACGCGTTGCTGCGTGATTGTTCCGGTGGGGGGAAGGCGGAGCCATACGGCTCCGCTTTTTTTGCGTCGCGCTACAGCTCGGCTACCTGCCCGGCAAGCGGCACACCCCACAGGTCATATTCAGTGGCGCGGCGGATCTGCACATCAACGAAGTTACCCGGCGGCACATTACCCCACACAAACACCTGGCCATCAACTTCCGGTGCGTCGCGGAACGAACGCCCGACCGCAATCGGCTGACCATCATCGGCTGTACCGCTGCCTTCGACCAGAACCCGCATGGTTTCGCCCTCCCAACGTTGGGTGCGGCTATGCGAGATCCGTTGCTGCAGCTGCATCACCTCGTGCCAGCGGCGTTCGGCAATCCGTGGCGGTACCTGGTCGGGCAGGGTTGCGGCATGGGTTCCTGGTTCTTGCGAATAGCGGAAGACGCCGACGCGATCAAGCTGGGCGGCTTCGAGGAAGGCCAGCAGTGCGCTAAACTCAGCGCGGGTTTCACCGGGAAAGCCGACGATAAAGGTCGAGCGTAGTGCGATATCGGGCATCGAGGCACGCAGATCGCCAATAATCCGCAGGGTCCGTTCGGTATCGGGCGGGCGGCGCATACGGCGCAGCATCGCCGGATCGGCATGCTGTAGCGGCATGTCGAGGTAGCGACAGATCTGAGGATGGCGCGCCATTGTTTCGATCAGGCGCTCGCTGATACTATGCGGGTAGGCATACATCAGGCGCAGCCAGACATCCTGCGGCAGTGCGGCACACAGTTCATCCAACAGTGTCGCCAGGCCATCGCTTATGCGCAGATCGCGGCCATAATCGGTCAGATGCTGGGCGACAAGCACGATCTCGCGTACCCCCTGGGCTGCCAGTTCGCGTGCTTCGCCGATGATCGCGCCTAAGGCTTTCGAGCGCATATCACCCTTGAACGAGGGGATCGTACAGAAGGCGCAGCGCAGGTTACAGCCATCGGAGATTTTGAGATATGCCGATGGGCCGCCGGCATGGCGTCGGATCGGCGCCGTACGCCAGTCGGCATATGCCCCTGGAACCGACAGTTCGGCGGTATCGGCCAGCGATGGTGGTGTGGCAGGTGCCGCCGAGGCCGCAACCAGTGCGATCGTCTCGCGCGGGGTATGCGTCAGTTCGATCGCCGGTGCGGCTGCCGGGGTGTACTCTCCGGCCACAACCTCGTCGATGCGCATCCATTCACGGGTGCTGAGAATGGCATCGACCCCCGGCACACTACGCACCAGTTCGGCATGGCTTTCGGCCATGCAGCCGGCGGCGATCAGGCGCTGGCCGGGGTTTTTATCGGCGGCCATGTCGCGCAAGACATCAAGGGTTTCGTCGCGTGCGGCAGCAATAAAGCTACAGGTATTGACGATCACCACATCGGCATCGGCAGCACCCGTGGCGGTATGGCCACGAGCAGTGAGGATACTGCTCATCCCCTCGCTATCGACGCTATTTTTCGGGCAACCAAGTGTGAGAATATGGTATTTCATGGGTTCTCTAGCGATAATTGGTGAACTGCAACGGCAAGCTGAAGTCATCCTGTCGCTCTTTGAGGAGCCGGATCACCGCCTGCAGATCGTCGCGGCTCTTACTGCCGACGCGCAGGGTTTCGCCCTGGATGCGCGGCTGAACCTTCGGATACTGATCGCGGATCAGCTTCTGCAGCTTTTTGGCGACATCTTCAGGGATCCCTTTCTGCAGTAGGGCGACCTGGCGCACACGCGCCCCGGCAACCTCTTGCAGTGGTTCGAACTTAAAGATCTTCAACGAAAGATTGCGCCGCAGCGCTTTCGTCTGCAAAATATCACGTACCGCCGCGAGATGCATCTCCGATTCGGTCGTGATAGTCAGCTCTTTGTCGCCAAGCACGATCTCGGTTTTTGTATCCTTCAGATCGTAGCGTGTCTGCACTTCACGCTGGGTCTGATCAACAACATTGGCGAGTTCCTGCCGATCGAACTCCGAGACAATATCAAAGGTACTTTCAGCCATATCGGTTCCTCTTGTTTTCACAGGAAACGGTGGCCTGGCCACCGTTTCCTGTGAGAGATACATACTGCCGTGCCAGCCATGCCTACGGTGCCTATGGCGGCCAGTTGAAGGTCACGACTTCGCCGGGGGTATTGCCGAGGCGCTGTTCCTGCCCATTAACAATCACAGTCACCACCGAAGCATTCCCGGCACGTACCGAGACATTGCGGAGGGCGGTATAGCGCAGCGACTGGCCGGGGCCAAGCACCTGGCGATAAACCGTTTCGCCATCTGTCTGGATGTCGAGCCAGGAACCGCGATGATCACCGGGATCGATCTGCACTTCGGCGATGATCGGTGCTTCGGGAGTGATTGTTGCTTGTGCTTGTGCGGTTGGTATTGCTGCACCGGCGACGGCCACCGTCGGGAGTTCGGCAATCGCGGCGCTTGTGGCCGTCGGTTGCGGTGCCGGTGTCGGTAGTGCGGTGGGATCCGGCATGCTGCTGATCGTCGTGGTTGGCAGCTCGGCAAGTGAACTATTTTCGCCAATCCGGCTGGTTGTCGTCAATACCAGGTAGCTCAGGCCGATCATCGTCAGCACGACAAAGAAGACACCAACAACACTCGGGGCAAAGAGCAGCCGAATGCGAGGTGCTGAAACAGCCGCCACAACCTTGATCGGATCCGTCTGGCCGCGTTCGGAACGGTACAGTTGGATCAGCTCTTCGGCGGCAAGGCCAAGATACTCAGCATAGTTTCGGATGAACCCACGGGTATAGACATCGCCAGGCAAATTGATATAGTCGGAATCTTCGAGGGCAACAAGATACCGCTGCAGAATGCGGGTTTCGGCAGCTGCCTGCGAGAGGCTGATTCCATGACTTTCGCGTGCCGACCGCAGTCGTTCGCCAAGTCGACTCATAGTACGTCTTCCCGTTCCTGCCAGGTACACGGGGCAATGGAGGCGAGGGCGCGAACATCCGTGCAGCCGGCGAATTGAAGGTACACCGGTGCGTCGTTGCAACTCGTACCGACTCGTGACCTGTGTTGGTCTGGTATGGCCTTGATTATAAGGTAAAAGCGGCGTTGAGGCAAACGCACCCCCCGAGCCGCATACCTTCCGGGCTCATACATGGTCGTGGAACGGGGCTCGATAAGAACTCGGGGCATGGTTTTGCCGCATAGCGATCTTCAGGACAGCTGGTGTTGCCATGGGGGCCGGCAGAGCCATGTAGGGCTACGTCAAAGCTGCCCCCGAATATTCTTTTCTGGGTGTTTCTGGCGGCTTCGCCGCCAGAAACACCCAGAAAACAGAGTTTGAGGCGGAGCCTCAAGGACTTTGACGACGCCCTAAGAGCCATGCGCGGCTGCCACAGAACCTGGAGAAATGTAGTACGATACAGAAGATCCTATGCTGCAGAGAGGAATCGCTTGCATGATCGATCAGGAGTCGCTCCAGGCGGTTGCTGATGCACGCTGGGGCGCACAGGCGCAGTTTGTTCGGCCACGCTATGATCATTTCGGCTTTGCCCTGATTCCCCAGGCCATCCGGCGGGCCTTCGGCATTGCCGGCCGGAGCATTTCTCCGTTTGGGCGGAGCGCTCCGTTTGCGGCAGAGTATGATACCGTCATCCTCTGTTTCATCGATTCATTTGGTTGGCGGTTTTTCGAGCGTTATGCCGAGCATGCGTTTCTCAAGCGCTTTGTGGCCGACGGTGTGGCATGCAAGATCACGACGCAATTCCCATCGACGACAGCTGCTCATGTGACGGCAATCCACACCGGCCTCGAAGTCGGTCAATCGGGGGTGTATGAATGGTATTGCTATGATCCGACGGTCGGTGCGGTGATCGCACCGCTACTCTTTTCGTTTGCCGGCGATACCGACCGCGAGACACTGGCACGTACGCGAGTCGTGCCGACGGCGATCTACCCCAACCACACGTTCTACGAAGAGCTGCGACGCAATGGCGTGCAGCCGTTTGTCTTCCAGAGTCGCGCCTATGCCCGTTCGTCGTACTCGTCGGTGGTGACACGTGGTGCGACGATGTTGCCGTATACCACATTCCCCGAAGCGCTGATCCTGCTTGGCCAGCAGTTGCAGCAGCGGCGTGGGCCTTCGTACTATATGCTGTACCTCGATACGATCGACACGATCTGCCACCATTACGGCCCCGAGTCGGCTCATCTCTCCGCCGAGATCGAAGCATTTCTTGATCTGATGGAGCGGCAGTTTCAGCGAATCCTGGCGCATGGTCGCGGCCGAACCCTGG
This sequence comes from uncultured Chloroflexota bacterium, assembly GCA_937859575.1. GTDB lineage: Bacteria > Chloroflexota > Chloroflexia > Chloroflexales > Roseiflexaceae > CALLZL01. Next base: position 8,921 of record CALLZL010000058.1, on the reverse strand, counting down.
TGCTCATGACGGCTGATCATGGGCAGACGGCGGTTGATCCCGAGCGCACCATCTACCTCAACCAGCGGCTCCCCGAACTCACGGCTATGATGCAGCTTGATTCGCATAGCCGCCCGATTGTTCCTGCCGGTTCGTGTCGCGACATGTTTCTGCATATTAAGCCCGACATGCTCGACGCCGCCGAGGATGAGCTCTGGCGTATGCTCGACGGTCGTGCCGAGGTGCATCGGGTAGCGGATCTGATTGCACAGGGATTTTTCGGCCGTGAGCCGCCTGCCGATACACTCCTACGCCGCATCGGCAACCTGGTGCTGCTACCCTACATCGGTGAGGCTGTCTGGTGGTATGAACGCGGCCGTTTCGAGCAGCGATTCTATGGTATGCATGGCGGCCTGAGCGCCGACGAAATGGAGAGCATCCTCCTCGCACTACCTTATGGATTGTAAGAGAAAGAGAAGCCTTGAACCTCTCACCATCACTATTTGCTCCGAAGTTCTTCTACTTCTGCTGGTTTGCTTCAATCGGCCTTTTGATGCCGTTTCTGGCACCATACTACCGTTCGACGGGCCTCGATCTGGCGCAGGTCGGGGTGTTGCTGGCTATTCCGGGCCTGCTGCAGGTGGTAGCCGCCCCGTTCTGGAGCCTGCTGGCTGATGGGTTGCGCCTGCAGCGCATCATGCTGCCGCTGGCGATCGGCGCTTCGCTGCTGCCGGTATTCTTGATCGGGCAAACCCAGGTGTTTGCCTTCCTGATCGTGCTGGTGGTCTGTTATTCACTGGCGATGGCTCCGGTACCGGCGCTTTCTGATAGCGCGACACTGGCATTGCTTGGCGATCGGCGTGATCTGTATGGATCGCAGCGGGTGTGGGGTGCTGTCGGCTGGGGTGTCAGCACCTTGATTTCTGGCTGGTTGGTGGCACGCTTCGGTATTACCGTTGGCTTCCTCTGTTATGCACTCATGGGTGTATTGACGACAATCGCCGCCACCCGTTTGCCGAGCGGTTCGCCGCCAAAGATCGACATCCGGGCCGCTGCGGCGAAACTCTTGCGTGATCGCCGCTGGGCCATCTTTCTTGGTTGTGTCATGCTGCTTGGCTGTTCGAGTGCAATCATGCACAACTTTCTGGCGCTGTATCTCGAAGATCTAGGGGCTTCGAGCGAACAGATCGGGTTTACCTTTATGCTCGCCAGTGTCAGCGAGATGCCGATCATGGCCCTTTCGCCGCTCTTGCTGCGGCGCTGGGGTTGGCGGCCACTGCTGATCGCTGCTGGCATCTTCTTTGTTCTGCGTTCGCTGCTTTCGGCTATTGCGCCGACACCCGAACTGGCGATTGCGGTGCAGCTGCTGCATGGCCCATGTTTTGCAGCGCTCTGGACGGCCGGTGTGATTGCGGCGCGCGATCTGGCACCGCGCGGCCTCGAAACAACGGCCCAGAGTCTGTTTGGCACGGCCGTCTTTGGGATTGGTGGTGCGGTCATGAGTGTGATTGGCGGCATCCTCTACCGCGATCTCGGTTTTACGGCCGTCTTCTATGCCGGGGCGATTACGGCGCTATTGGGTGCCATTGGCCTGGTGATCGGGCTACGCGATACGACAGCTGCGGATTCGGCACCGGTGTAGCTCTATAGCCAGGTGCAGAACGGTTGCGTATTGGGCGCGTGCATCTTGCGCGCATGCGGGCGGGACGCCCGCGCCCCAAGGATGCGGATGGCTCAATGTTTCTGCACTTCGCTTAGGGCTTATGCGTTCTCGGTCTGGCACCGAAGCCGGGCTTCGCAGTGGTAGCCCGCGCGTTGACGCGCCGGGCATCGTGAGAACGCATAAACCCTAGCACTTCGCTATAGAGTCATGCCCGTGCCGTGTGGCCATGCTATAATCAAAGTGACAATGCTTCCCCTTTTCTGCGCTTCTCCGTGCGCGCAATACTACGCTTATCCGGCCGGCGGTATCGACCGGCACGCCAGAAAGGCTTGCAGTGTGTTCAAAAGCATCGATGAAGTCTCGACTCGTCTTGGCGACGAGCAATATATCGCATCAAACGAAATCGCTACGGTGATGTTCCTCGCCGAGCGGCTCGGTAAACCGGTGCTTGCCGAAGGCCCGGCGGGTGTCGGCAAGACCGAGCTTGCCAAGGCATGGGCTGCGGCCACCGGGCGCGAACTGGTGCGTCTGCAGTGTTACGAAGGGCTTGATGAAACCAAAGCCCTGTACGAATGGGAATACGCCAAGCAGTTGCTGTATACCCAGTTGCTGCGCGATAAACTCGCCGATCTGCTTTCCGACGCCCAGAGTCTTGGCGAAGCAGCCGATCGGCTTGCCGCCGAGGAGGATGTCTTCTTCTCCGAACGCTTCCTGCTGCCACGGCCATTGCTCAAGGCGATTACCAGCGAGCAGCCGGTCACCTTACTGATCGATGAGATCGACCGTGCTGATGCTGAGTTTGAAGCCTTTTTGCTCGAAGTCCTGAGCGATTTCCAGGTCAGTATTCCCGAACTCGGCACCATCCGTGCCCGCCATCAGCCGATGGTCGTGCTCACCAGCAACAACACCCGCGAGCTCTCAGAAGCGTTGCGTCGCCGGTGCCTGTATCTGCATGTCGATTATCCATCGTTTGATGCCGAACTGAAGATCGTAACGCTGAAAGTGCCCGGCATGCCGGCGCGCCTGGCGCACGAGGTTGTCGAGATGGTGCAGCGCCTGCGTACAATGGATATCAAGAAGCAGCCGAGTGTTGCCGAGACGATCGAATGGGCGCGGGCGCTGGTTGAATTGAATGCACGCAACCTTGATCGGGCAACCCTGGAAGCGACCCTCGGCGTGCTGCTGAAGAATGCCGCTGATCAGCAGAAGGCACAGCGCATGCTGACCCGCGACGACGAACGCAGCCGTCGTGATGACGAGCGCGGTTTTCGTGATCGTGACGATGAACGGCCCAATCGCCGCCGCCGCCCGGAGTAAACCAGGTGCAGAACTACGATGTGCAACAGATCGAGCGATTTGCCGCCGCAATAGGAACCGACGCAGCCATGCTGACTGCACTGGTCGCCGAAGTAGCGCAGCGGGTCGGCGCTACCGAGCGCTATGTGTTCCGGCAAGTGGCGAGTGGCGGCGGTACAGCGCACAGCAGCCGTATGCGCCGCCTGATCGCCTTTGCCTCCCCCGATACCGCACTGGCCTTTGCGCAGCAGAACCAGCTCACCCCGGCCGGGCAGCCAGTACGTTTGCGGCGGCTCACAATCGCCGAACTACTGGTGGTTGTGGTTCGTGAGCCGCATATTGCTGTGCTTGTGCTTGCCGACGAGAGCGATATTCCGTTGCCGGTCGGGCACCTACCGGGCGGAGTAGTTCTTGAGCGCCTCGATATCTTACAGCGCCTCAGCATCGATCCAGAGAGGGAGGAAGCCCATGAGCAGTCGCTTTGATGAAGTTCGGATCTTTTCGGGGAATGGTAATCCAGCGCTGGCACGTGCGATCTGTAGCCGGCTGGGTATTCCCATGGGCGATATTACGGTTACATCGTACTCGAACGAGAATATTTTCGTGCGGCTGAATGAAAGTGTGCGCGAAAAGGATGTGTTTGTGGTGCAGTCGCTGGCGGCTCCGCTCAGTGATCGCATTATGGAGCTGCTGATCATGCTGGATGCATGTAAGCGTGCTTCTGCCGGGCGCGTTACCGCGGTCGTGCCGTTCTTTGCCTATGGCCGTACCGATAAACGCGATCAGCCGCGGGTGCCGATCACGGCGCGGCTGCTGGCCGACATGATCCAGGTTGCCGGAGCGCAGCAGGTGATCACGCTCGATCTCCATGCCGGCCAGATCCAGGGCTTCTTCAGTATTCCTGTCGATGAACTGAGTACCATGGCACTGCTGGTGCGCTATTTTAGCGAACGCGGCTGGCAGGATGCAGTGGTCGTCTCGCCTGATATGGGGTTTGCCAAGCGCGCCCGTAATTTTGCCGAGATGCTTGGTGTGCCGTTGGCGATTGTTGAGAAGCGCCATGCCCGGCCGCTCGGTGCCCCGCCCTCCGGTACGGCCGAAGAGTCGCTGCGCTTGATTGGCGATGTTGCCGGCCGGCGCTGTATTCTGGTCGACGACGAGATCAATACCGGTGCATCGGTGACCGAGGCGGCGGAACTGCTGATGGCCAGTGGTGCGAAATCGGTGGTGGCCGCGGTGGTGCATCCGGTGCTGGCGGGTGATGCCATCGAACGGCTTTCCAATAGCCCGATCAGCGAACTCCTGACGACCGATACTCTGCCGGTACCCGAGCACAAGAGCTGGCCCGGTCTGCGTGTCTTGAGTGTCGCCCCGCTGCTTGCCGAAGTTATCCAGCGTATTCACAGCGGTGTGTCGATCGATACGATCTTCCATCGATCGAGCCTGACGCTACGTTAGAGCTAGGTGCAGAATGGTTGTTCATTGGGGCCGTGGGCATGCGGGTGGGACGCCCGCGCTCCCAGGATGCGTACTTCGCTATAGAGCACCAGCCGAGCCGAGTGGGCATAGAGCGTCGTGCATACCCCGCTTCCCCGTGTTGGAACAGGCATAGAACACCGGGGAGGATCGAGCCTATGAGCGAGATGGATTTGCCGCGCCTGAGCAGCGCCGAACTGGCAAGCCGTTTTGGTGGCGACGAAGCGGCGCTGCGGCGCTACCGTATGCTGGTGGCGCTACTGCGCGAACGTCGTGCAGTTGGTGATGTTGCGCGTGCGTTTGGCGTCAGCCGCGAGAGCATCCGCCGGGTGCGCGAGCGATTTGCCCGTGGTGGCCTGGCGGCATTGCGAAGCCGGCGTCGCGGCGGCGGCCATCTCGCGCAGGGTACGCCACTGGCGGTCGCGCTGCGCCGTGAACTAGCCGAACATCCCGGCAGCAGCCCGGCACAGTTATGGCAGTATGTGCAGGCGCGCCTGGCCGCCGAAGGGCATGCAGCCCCACGCAGCACCTTTTACCGGCTGCTGGCGCGCCTGCGCGACGACGAAAGCGTGACGGCTCCTGGCGCCCCGCCATTGCGTATCTTGCGCGATGCACTCGATATCGCACTCGAAGATCCCCCGACGGATCTGGGGCGCAGCGAGCTGGCGCTCCGGATGTTGCCCAACGACCCGGATCCGCTTGGCCGTGGCCAACGGGTACAGCAGGCGCTGCATACCGCGATCGAGCGCCTGCGCCCGGCCGGTGATGCCGGCCCGGTACTGAATGATCCGCGCTGGCGGCATTACCTGATCCTCGCCGGTGAATATCAGGTGGGCGATGAGCGTACCGATCTGGAAGAAGCACTGGCGCTCAGTACTAGCACCTACAGCCGGGCCAAACGCGAGGCGCTTGAGCGGATCGGCCGTTTGCTGCCGGGGATCCTCGACGAACTGCCGCCGCCTCCGCCACCCGTCGGCCGGATCGCACCACCTGCCGCATTGCCGGCCGCGATCGACGAGCCGGCCGTCGAACTCTATATGGCCGGTATGCGACGCTATGGCCTGGTGCTTATGCACGGCGACGACGATGCCACACTACGCATGGCCGCCATGCTTGCCGATCGCCTCAAGCAGCGGGGCCAGAAGCTGATCTGGCATGCAGCGCGCGATCACGATCGGCAGCGTGCGGGTGTCGAGTTGCTGCGGACACTGGCGGCCGCCCTGGCGATCGAGGGCGAGCGCGAACTCTGGCAGACACTGGCCGCCCCTGATGCCATCGTCGAGGTCTGGCATCTCGATCTGCTTGCCAATCTGCTGGCCGGCCGCCGCTGGAGCATTGTGATCGCCGATCATCACCTGCTCACCGATGGGGATGCATTCCAGGTGCTTGATGTACTGACGGCCGGTGTCGAGCAGCGTGATCTGCGCCTGGTGCTGGCCGGTCGCAGCTTGCCTTCCTGGGCCGATGCCGGGCGCTGGCCGGCGCTGCCACAGGATGACGATCCGGCACGACGCAACGAATTTCTGACACGCCTTGCTGCCCGGCCGGCCACACCCCCTGCCGCCGATCTATCGCCACTCGGGGTGGTTCGCGATCATGTCGCGATCCTGATTGCCTCGTTGCCGACAACATCGGCGCGCTCGCTGCCCCCGGCTGAAGCGGCTCAGCTGCTGGTTGAGCTTGCACCGCTAACGGCAATCTTCGAGGCCTTACGCGAGGCAGCGCGTAACACAGGTTCGTGATCAGGCGGCAAGCAGACACCTGGCGCCCTTGTGGTATCATGCGTTCGTCATGTGCAGTGGTGGATCCAGGAGGGCCCTCCCCGTTTGGAGAATATCGACCACATCGATCCGGCATTGCTGAACCGGCTCCACACCTATCTGCCATCTGATCTGTTCAGTATCTTTGCCGGCTCTGCGCCGCCCCCCGCAGCCGCGCTTGCGGAAGCGTGTATACGCCTACGCGCCGAACTGCAAGCGATTGCATCGAATGTGCCGGCAATCATCCTGCGTAATCGCCTGTTTGCCGATACCCCCGACATGATCAGCGGAACCTACTGGAACGGCTCGGTGCTCTTTGCCGATCTCTCCGGCTTTACCGCGCTCTCGGCACGCCTCAGTACTCTTGGAAAACAGGGCTCGGAAGAGATTTCGTTGATCATCAACCACCTGTTCGCCACACTGGGCGACGAAATCCACCACTATTCAGGGACACTGCTCAAGTTCGGTGGGGATGCGCTTACGGCCTTCTTCGATGCCGCTACACTGGGCGACGAACATGCGGCTTATGCGGCACATGCGGCACTGGCCATGCAACAGCGCATGGAGGCATTCGCCGCACTCACAACCCCGGCAGGCACCTTCCCGTTGCGCCTGCGCATCGGTGTGCATAGCGGCCAGGTTTTCGCGGCACAGGTCGGCGATCATTCGCATATCGAACTGGTCATCAGCGGCCGGAATATCAACCGCGTTGCCGAAGCACAAGAGATCGCACATCCCGGTGAAGTGGTCGCTTCCCGCGAAACATGCCAGTTGCTGGGCGAAATCCCGACCATCGCACGCGGCGGTGGGTTCCAGTTGTTAAGTACGGCACCGACGATTACGCCGGTGCCAAGCGATCGGTTAGAACTGCGGTTTGAGGAAGGCGATGATCTGGCCGCACTCGTCCATCTGCTCCATCAGATCGATATGCTGCGCCCGTTTCTACCCTATGGCCTGCCGCGCCGCTTCCTCGATCTTGGCGATGGCTCGGCCGAGATCGGTGAATTTCGAAGTGTCTCGGTCATGTTTGTCAATTTCTTTCCGTTTAACGAAGCGTTGAGCCTCTTGATCGATGATGCCGGCCTGGCGGCACATGTACTGAATGCCTATTATCGCAGGGCGCAGGCCACCATCCACCGTTATGGTGGGATCGTCAATAAGGTCGATATGTATACCCGCGGCGATAAGCTGATGGCCTTGTTTGGCGCGCCCATGGCCCACGAAGATGATCCGGAGCGCTGTGTACGATGCGCCCTTGAACTGCATACGGCCCTCGAAGATGCGAATGCCGAAATATATGAATTGCTGCAACCATATGCTTCGAGCCTGGTTGCTATTCGGCCGCAGTTTCTCAGCCAGCAGATCGGCATCAACACCGGGGTTGTTTTTGCCGGTCGGGTCGGTGCCGAACAACGCTACGAATATTCGGTCATGGGGCAGCCGGTCAATCTGGCTGCTCGCCTTATGTCGGTCGCTTCACCCGGCCGGGTGGTGATCTCGGGATCAACACGCCGGGCGATCGAAGGGCGCTTTGAGCTGCACGATCTTCCGCCGGCCCAGCTCAAAGGGATTCCGGATCCGGTACCGATTGCCGAGGCATTGCATGTTCGTAGCGCTAGTGGCGATCGCCAGGCACATATCGGCCGTGCCGCCATGGTCGGCCGTATGGCCGAACAGCAGCAGATTCTGGCGACGGCCGCCGAGGCGCTGGGTGGCAGCGGCCGGGTCGTGGCACTGATCGGTGATGCAGGTGTCGGGAAGTCGCGCCTGAGTGAAGAGATCCTGCAGCAGTTGGCACACACCATGCAAGCAGGTGGGGTATCGGCCTTCCAGCTGTATACCGTCGAAAGCCAGAGTTACGATCAGAACACACCCTATGCCACACTGCGCCACCTGCTGGTGCAGATCCTGCAGATTCGTCAGCTCGATGCCACAGTGATGATCGCCGAGTTGCAGCAGCGAATCGAAGCGCGATTACCGGGGTTGTCCCGTTTCACCCCGCTGCTGAGCGATATCCTCGGGCTGGATATCGAAGACACGCCACTCACGGCGGCACTTTCGGCCGAACAGCGCCATGATCGGTTGCAGGAACTTGTCGAAGCGATCCTGTTTGCCGAAGCTGGTTCACAGCCGCTGCTGCTGCTGTTTGATGATCTGCAGTGGAGCGATGCCTCGTCGCTTGCGATGATCGAACGCCTTGCGCGCCGGCTCAGTACAACGCCGATCTGCATGCTGCTGGCCTATCGTAGTGATCCACCCATCCCCCAGCCCTGGCTGGCGCTGCCGCATACGCTGCAGGTCGTACTTGGCGAATTGACGCCCGACGAAGGGGCCGCCTTGATCCACGAACTGCTGCCGGGTGCCCTCGCCGTCGATATTGATCTGATTATCGAACGTACCCAGGGCAACCCGTTCTTCCTCGAAGAAGTGATCCGCAGTCTCGTCGAATCGGGCGCGCTGCAGTATGATGGCGACCGCTGGTTGCTGACTGATCCTGCCGACTCGCTGGCGCTGCCCGATAGTGTCGAGGGTGTTATTACGGCGCGCCTCGACAGGCTCGAAGAGCCTACTCGCGACGTTCTCCATGTCGCCGCCGTGATTGGCCGTCGCTTTGCCTTCCTGGTGCTCGATGGCGTCATGGCACCGCGCCCCGATCTGTCGGTGCGGCTGTTGCAACTGAGCCAGGCGGATCTGATTTCGTCCGAGGCCGATGTGGTACGCGAAGCTGCTACCGCCTATCTTTTCAA
>CALLZL010000057.1 GCA_937859575.1 uncultured Chloroflexota bacterium | reverse complement strand
GAGTTCGGCTGCCCCTACTGCGACGGCTGGAGCTATCATAGCCGGCCATTCAACGAGACGGTACGCATTCCGCTCGATCTGCCGGAACGCCTGACCGCCGAACTCGACCATGTCGAAGCGGGCGAGTTGATTGCCATTACCTCACTGACCGACCCCTACCAGCCGGCCGAGAGCACCTACCGCATGACGCGCCAGATCCTGCGCCTCTTTGCCGATCGCCGGCAGCCATGTGTGGTCATGACTAAAAGCCATACCATCCTTGAGGATCTGGTGTTGCTCGAACGGATCAATGCCCAGAGCCTGGCAATGGTGATCTTCACGTTGCTGACAACCGACCCGAATCTGGCCGAGAAGCTTGAGGATAAATCATCGGCACCGGCGTTACGGATCGAGGCGATTGCAGCCCTCAAACGCGCCGGTATTCCGGTTGGTGTCGCGCTCATTCCGGTGGTGCCGTATGTCAACGACACCGATCACGCACTCAACGGTATTCTGCGCTCAGTGGCCGATGCCGGTGCCGATTTCCTGCTCTGGGAATATCTGCACATCCCCGATGAACGCCATCGGGCACGCATCAACGATATGCTGACGCGGATCGGCCGGTATCCGCCAAGTTATTACCGCGATCTCTACGAACAGCGTGCCAGCGCCGACGAACACTATCGCAACGAGCGTGATCGCGCCATTCTCGATGCCTGCGATCGCTATGGCCTGTCGATCCGCCCACCGCACAAGCTCTTTGCCGGCAAACTACGCCCGGCCAACGAAGCTGCACTGCTGCTGAAACACACCGCCGCCTACGATGCCCTCCAGGGTCGCAGCCATATCGCACAGCAGAACCGCGCCCTCGCCGATCTGATCTATCGCGGTGAAGCAACCGCCGATCAGCTGCGCGATAACCCACTCTACCCGCAGCTTGCAGCAATCCTCGGCATCGAGGGTATCGTCTAGCTCATGCGCCAGCCGCCATCTACCACCAGAGTCTGGCCGGTAATGTACGATGCCAACGATGATGCCAGAAAGACGACCGCCGCCGCGACTTCGGCCGGTTGCCCCGGCCGGCCGAGCGCAATCACACGCTCGCCCCAGGCCCGATCGGCCGCCGGCAAGAGATCCAGCATCTCGGTCGCCACCAGCCCGGGTGCCACCGCATTGACGGTAATGCCCCAGGCGGCCGATTCGCGTGCCAGCGCTCGCGTCAGCCCCAACACCCCACCAGTCGCCGCCGAGTAGTCGGCCTGCTGCGGCCCACCGGCCAGGCCATGGAGGGCGGCAACATTAACGATCCGGCCATAGCGCCGCCGCATCATCGGCCGCTGCACCGCCCGGCACATATGCATGGCACCGTCGAGGTTGGTGGCCAGGATGGCCTGCCAATCGGCCAGGCTGGTTGCCTCGAATGCGGCATAACGGGCCATACCGGCACAGTTCACACGGATGTCGATCTGCCCCGAGTGCGCCAGGGTGGCCTGCACCAGCTGCGCAACCGAGGCCGGCTCACGGATATCGACCTGCCGGCTGATCACACTTCCGCGCATCCCATCACAGCCGGCGATGGTCTCGGCCGCCGCAGCGGCACGTTCACGATACCCGGCCACCACATGGGCACCACGTTCGGCCAGCATCTGCACCACCGCCCGCCCGATCCCACGCGACCCACCCGTGACGATTGCAACCTGTCGTGTAAAATCCATAGCGGCCTATTGGCCGGCGAAGGCCAGCACACTTTCGAGTGTGGGCAGATTCACAACCTGCGCTGCCGGGGCGATCCGCCGTATCAGGCCGGTCAGCACATTGCCGGGGCCAATTTCAACAAATCGTCCACCACCCGCTGCCGCCATATGTTGCACCGAGGCGATCCAGCGTACCGGTGCCGTTACCTGGGCACCGAGTTCGGCACGAATGTCGGTGGCGCTCCGGATCGGATCGGTTGTGACATTCGCCACTACATCAACCTGAGCCGCGGTAACTTCTGCTGCTGCAAGCAGTGGCGCCAGCCCGGCGGCTGCCGCGCCCATCAACGGTGAATGAAATGCCGCGCTCACGCGCAGCGGCAGCACACGCCGTGCACCACGTTCACGGGCCAGGGTGCCGGCCCGCTCGACCGCGGCCGCTGCACCACTGATCACCAGCTGGCCCGGAGCGTTATAATTGGCGATCACCACCAGTTCTGCAGCAGTCGAGGCTTCGTTGCACGCCTCTTCGAGTATTGCTTCCTCAAGCCCGATCACCGCTGCCATCGCACCCTGGGTAGCCTCAGCCATGAGCTCGCCCCGCCGCCGCACCAGCTGTAATGCCGTTGCAAGATCCAGCGCACCGGCCGCCAGAAGCGCCGAATATTCGCCAAGGCTGTGGCCGGCCACATACTGCGCCCGGCTCGCGGTATATGCGCCGAAATCAGCACCGTCGGCAAGTGTTGCCAAGAGCGCCGCACTGGTAGCCAGCAGTGCCGGCTGGGCATTGGCGGTTGGCGGTAAAGCCCGTTTCGGGGCCGCAAAAAAAAAATCGGGGCGGGGGAAACCCACCACCCCCCCCCCCCCGGGGGACACCCCCCCCCCCGCGGCCGAGCCGTACAGACCACGCCCCATCCAACCCCCCGGCGACCCCTGGCGGGGAAAAACAACCGCCGCCTCCACAGCCCCCCTCCCGGCCCTGCCGATGGCCGCCCCCAGCGCACCACCGCCGAACCCCACGTCAACCCACCGCCGAAGGCCGTCAGCAGTACCGCATCACCATCGCACAGCCGCCCCTGCTCTGCCGCTTCCACCAGCGCAATCGGGATGGTCGCCGCCGAGGTATTGCCATAGCGATCAAGATTGACGAACACCCGCTCCATTGGCATATCGAGCCGTTTGGCCGTCGCCTCGATGATCCGCAGGTTCGCCTGGTGCGGTACCACCAGATCGATCTGGCCGGGTGTCATATCGGCTGCCGCAATCACCCGGAGCGATGAATCGGCCATGCCGCGTACCGCCAGCTTGAACACCTCGCGGCCATTCATAAATACATACTGCTGGCCGCGTTCGATCCGCTCGGGTGTGAGCGGCAGGCGCGTACCGCCGGCCTCAACCGCCATGAGATCCTCGTGCTCGCCGGAAGCGCCGATTTCACAACTGAGCAGCCCAAACGGCTCATCGCTCGGCTGCAACACTACCGCACCGGCCCCATCACCGAAGAGCACACATGTATTGCGGTCGTTCCAGTTCACATAATGCGTAAAGATATCGGCGGCAATAAACAGCACATTGCGGGCGGCACCACTGCGGATCATGCTCGTCGCAATATTCATACCATAGACAAACCCACTGCATGCAGCTGCCAGATCAAACGCCGCCGCACCATGCATGCCGAGATTAGCCTGTACCGTACACGAAGTGGCGGGAAACGGCCGATCCGGCGTGCAGGTTGCGAGCATGATCAGATCGATCTGCGTGGCATCCAATCCCGCCATCGCAATCGCCTGCCGGCCGGCATCGGTCGCCAGTGTCGAGGTTGATTCACCCGGCACGGCAACTCGCCGTTCGCGAATACCGGTACGCGTCACAATCCACTCATCCGATGTCTCGACCATCCGTTCAAGATCGGCATTTGTCATAACCTGTGATGGAACCGCCATGCCCCATCCGGTGATTGCCGCATATGCTTTCATAGCTACCCACCCGGAAAAATGAAAGGGTTATTGATGCATGGGCATGCATCAATAACCCTTTCTGCGCGAACCGGCCAACCTACTCAGTCTCACTCACGCTCGCCATTGCAATAACCTGACGGCCACGATAGGTTCCGCAATTCTTGCATACCCGATGCGCACGCATCAGTTCATTGCACTCCTGGCATGTCACCAGCGTCGGCGGGTCGATCCGCTGGTGCTGACGACGATTACCACGCCGGTGGCGCGAGACTTTTGTTTTTGGAACAGCACCCATGTGAACTCAATACCCTTTCTGAAACTATTCGTTGAGTAATGCGCGCAAAGCGGCAAATCGATCATCGCCGGCGGTCTCCTGGCAGTTGCACGGCTCGGTGTTGCGGTCAGCGCCACACGTCGGGCAGATCCCCAGGCATTCCGGCATACATAACGGGCGCATCGGCAGCGCCATTAATCCATATTCACGAATTGCTTCACCCAGATCAAGCATGTGCAATTCGTTAATAAAAAACGGATCCTCTTCATCCGGTTTCGGTAATGCGAGACCGGTATTGACCTCGACCTTCGCATGAAATTCGTCGCGAAAGGCAACCTGCACGTGCTGTGGTGTCGGCGTCAGGCAACGGGTACATTCCATCTCAATCGTCCCGCTGACTTCAGCATCCGCCAGAACCCCACTGGCCGTGCGGGTGAACCGTACCTTCCCGCTGAGATCGGTCATCGCCATTGTTTCATCAAGCGACAACCGCGACTCGGTGAAGGTATAACTGCGCCGCGCGCCGATCTCTTCGCGCAGGAGCTGCGCCACATTGAAGGTGAGATCAGGTCGTGACTTGTGTATGTACATAGTTAAAGAGCGCTCCCGCGCTTTCACAAAGCGTCATTATAGGCGAGCGCCGCCGTGCTGTCAAGCCTCACGCAGCTCTTTCAGCCCGTTCTGAACACTCGTCATGAGCCGGACCAGACGCTGCTCCAGTTCTTCCAATACCTGCCGAGCGTAGTCGTCGGCGCCGGCACGGATCGCTTCCGCTTCGCGCTCGGCCTGTGCCAACAACCGTGCCTGTTCGGCTTCAACGGCCGCCATGAGTCCTTGTTCCTGCAACACCTGTTGCACACGATCATGCGCCTCGCCAAGCAATCGGTCTTGTTCGCTGATCACCCGCCGTGCCTGCTTGAGTTCTTCAGGCACCGCCACTCGCATCTGATCGATGATGTCGAGCATGCGCTCTTCATCGACAAGCAGCCGCCCACTAAATGGAACGCGCCGCCCTTCTGCAAGAATCTCTTCAAGTTCGTCAATGAGCTGGTCGAGCTCGATGGCAGCTCACCTCCTCACATTGGCAGCCGGCCGGAACCCGGCCGCGCCGCTACCCCGACCCTTCGGCCGGGCGATGGGTGTATACACGCTGCAATGCCAGCGCAACATGCGGCGGAACCAACCAGCTTACATCTCCGCCGAGTGATGCAAGCTCGCGAACCATGCTCGAACTGAAGGCAGCATACTTCTGACCTGCCATGAGAAACACACTCTCGATTTCGGGGGCCAATGTCTGGTTGATCTGCGCCAGCTGGTATTCCGCCTCGAAATCGCCGGTGGCGCGCAGGCCGCGAATAATCGCATGTGCTCCGATCGATCGCACATATTCGGCCGTCAGGCTCGCGTAGGTCGCAACCTCGATGCGCGGCTCGGCGGCGGTCGCTTCGCGTAGCAGCGCAACACGCTCCGCACTACTGAAGACAAGCCGCTTGTTGGGCTTGTCGAAGACGGCCATAACAACGCGATCAAAAAGCCGCGCCGCACGTTTTGCAATATCAAGATGCCCGTTGGTGACGGGATCGAAACTGCCCGGGTAGACGGCAATGATCACGGTAGCCTGCCTTGAGGTTCAGCGGCGAGTTTAGGATCAACAACCTGTGAGCAATATACGCTGGAGAAGAACACCGTGCCTGACTGCGGTTCAGGTGGCTGGCTTGGCTTCAGGCTCAGCCCCGACCGGCTCATAGATCGAGAAGCACGAGTCGCCGAGGCGACGAAACTTGAGGCGCCGCAAACCGCTGTAGGCGTCGGCGAGTTCAACGCGCGGCGAATGCCCGACTATCAGCAATCCACCGACTTCGAGGAGCTCGGCGGCGGCTACTGCCTCGATCGTCGCGGTAATCTCCGGGTCAGCATACGGCGGATCCATAATGATTATAGCATACTTCTCTGGCGGTCGCACCGTGGCGAGAAAGCGCTCCACCGGCATCTGAAAGACATGCGCCGCATCTTTCAGGCGCGTGTGTTCGAGGTTCTCGGCAATAATACGGCAGACATGCCCGCGTTGCTCGACGAAGTCGGCCCAGGTGGCCCCACGCGACAGGCACTCGATACCAAGCGAACCGGTACCGGCATACAGATCGAGCACCCGGCCGCCGATCCGGCCATACCCTTCGAGCACCGAGAAGAGCGCCTCTTTGACGCGATCGAGCATGGGGCGCGTGCCGAGCCCCTTGGGTGCCTTGAGTCGATGGCCTTTGGCTTTACCGGTAATCACACGCATGGCTTATTCCGCCGCAATATCATCAAGCGCCGCCGCAAATGCCGCCACCGTCGCGTCGATATCTGCCGCACTATGCGCCCACGAGACAAACCCGCTACGCCCGCGCATCAGATCTACACCATGGATGTTGAGGCTGAGCCGCAACAGCTGCAGCAGGCGGGTATCGCCGCCATACTTGAGATCGGCAAACGGCAGATTGGCCGGCAACTCGCCCGGCGCAAACGCCGCCCGACTACCGACAACCAGATGAAAGATCGATGTGTCGCCATAGGCGGCCCAGCCGGCCAGCCCGCGGGCGCGCAGCAGCGCATTCAACCGGCTGATGAGCGCGGCACAGTGCTGCGCCGCCACTACCCCCGGTTCGCCATCGGCAATCTGTTCGAGCGTGGCGATCCCGGCGGCGGCCGAAAGCGGGGCGGCATTAAAGGTGCCATTGTGGCGAATCTTGTGCCGGCGGCTCCATGCCGCATCGCCAAACTCCAGCCCTCGCATGATCGCGGCACGCCCGCCGACCGCGCCGCCCGGCAGGCCACCCGCCAGAATCTTGGCAAAGGTCGTCAGATCGGCGGCGATACCGGCCCGCTGCTGCACGCCGCCCGGCGTAATGCGAAACCCCGTCACAACTTCATCACAGATCAGCAGCACACCGGCGTCTGCCGTGATCTGGCGCAGTTCGCGCACGAAGGCATCCGGCAGTGGAATCATGCCATACGAAGCACCATTCGGTTCGAGAATCACTGCTGCAATATCGCCACGCCGCGCAATAGCTTCCGCAATATGCGCCAGATCGGCCGGCAGCACAAGCGTAGCTTCTTCGAGCCCGGTATGGATGCCGGGCGGCAGCGGCTCGCCTGCCATGTCGTGCGCCAGCATGTCGTGCCAGCCATGGTAATGCCCATTGAGCCGGATCACCGTCGGCCGATCGGTGGCGGCCCGCGCCAACCGCAGCGCCATCATGGTCGCCTCGGTGCCCGAGGCGGTAAAGCGCAACCGCTCGACGGCAGGGAACAGCAGGCGCACCAGATCCGCCCACCGCAGTGCCAGTTCGTGCTCGGCACCATAGTGCGTGCCGCGTTCCATCTGCCGCTGCACTGCCGCCACTACCGCCGGGTGGCCATGGCCGAGCAGCAACGAGCCATGCCCCATCCAGTAATCTATCAACCGGTTGCCGTCGGCATCCCATTTATAGGCGCCGGCGCTCCGCTCGATATACAACGGGAAAGGAACCAGATAGCGTGCGTCGTGGGTTACACCACTGGGGAAGAGAGTGGTAGCACGGGCATAGTGGGCGGCGGAAGCGGCATGCCGCTGCCGGTAGTGGTCGATAATCATCACATTCCGTACTGCAATCGCAGCGCGAGTGGTTCGGGAAGCCGCACCGCCCGCATCTGGCGTTGCGTCTCTTCAACATCATAGGTGATCCGCTCGAACTGCACGATCCTGCTTTCGGTATCGAAGATCGCATAGGCGGCACGCGGATCTTGATTACGCGGTTGACCAACACTACCCGGGTTGATCAGATAGCGCATGCCCGGCTCAAGCAACAGCGAACGCCCTGCATCCGGCGATGTCGGCCCATCAAGCCGCCCTTCCGCACTCAGGCGAAAGATCAACGGCACATGCGAATGACCAATGAAACAGACCTGCTGCTCAAAGAGTTCGAAGTTCTCAAGTGCCTGAGCCCGCGTGAGCAGATATTCCCAGATCGGATTCCCCGGGCTGCCATGCGCCACCATCGCACATTCGTCGATTGCTTGCAACGGCGGAAGCGATTCGAGCAAAGCCCGCGCATCGGGCGTCAACTGCTCGCCGTTCCAGATATTGGCCGAACGGGCATCCGGGTTAAAATCACGCAGATCAACCCGCCCAAGGCACGCCAGATCATGGTTGCCGGCAATCATGACCGTTGCATGGGCGCGCATCAGTTCGACACACTCATTTGGCTGCGGCCCATACCCGATCGTATCCCCCAGGTTCCAAAGCTGATCATACGAACCGGCTGCCGCCAACACCGCCGCCAGCGCAACGGCATTGGAATGAATGTCCGACAGGATTAAAATGCGCATGCCAACGATCCGATCCTCTGTTGCAGCTAGCTGCAATCTGCCTGTAAGCTTCCGGTAATCGTACCCTTTTGCGACCCTACTACCCGAATCGCTATAATTACTCTCGCATGTCGTAGAACATCGCGGCGCGCTGAACGACCGGGCATATCATAAGGCAGCCTTCCCATGAGCGAACCAACAGGACACTGCCCATACCTGGGGCTCAAACAGAATCGTGCGATCCGCTTCTCGACACCGACACTCGAGCACCGCTGTTTTGTCGGCGGCGATCCGATCGAGATTCCGGTTGATCAGAGCAGCTATTGCCTCTCATCCAAGCATATTCAGTGCCCATTATACATGGGTTTGAGCGCCCCTACAACGCCGACACTGCGCCCGACGCCAATGCCGGTTACGCTGCAGCCGGGCGGCCTGCGTGGCTGGCTGGCAACCCTCTCGCCGCGTGATCGTACGATCTATGCGATTATGATCGGGATCCTTTCACTGATCACAATGATCTACCTGGTGGTCGGCCTGCAGTCATTGCTCGGGATCGAATCGGTGGCAGCGGTGCCGACCCCTACATCGGTACCACCGGCAGCCACTGCTACTGCCACAACACCTGCCGCCCCGCCGACGGCTACTATTCCACCGGCGACTCCAACCAGCCTGCCGACAGGCACCTCCGAGCCGGTG
Organism: uncultured Chloroflexota bacterium; assembly: GCA_937859575.1. Lineage (GTDB taxonomy): Bacteria > Chloroflexota > Chloroflexia > Chloroflexales > Roseiflexaceae > CALLZL01. The sequence goes on along the minus strand of CALLZL010000057.1, from coordinate 9,983 downwards.
CCGACGAATTCGCCAACCCAGGCGGCGATTATTATTTTGCCGACCCTGGTGACAACCGATACCCCGATCCCGCCGACCGCTACCGGTGTTGTCGTTCCGCCAACCGCAACCGGTGCGGCCGCCACCGATACCCCGATCGTGATAACGGCGACTCGCGTGCCGGCCACGGCTGTGCCCCGGGTGCCGACCGCCACACGGGTGCCGGCCACAGCTGTGCCCCAGGTGCCGACTGCAACCAGTGCGCCGGTAGCAACCAGTCGCGAGCGCTTGTGGCTCTATTTCGGCGATACCACCGGAACCCTGTTCGTGCCGGTGCAACGCATGATCGAAGTACGTGATCGCCAGCCGGCCACGGCCGCCGTGCGCGAACTGATTGCCGGGCCGCGCAATGGCCTTGATCGGCTGCTGAACCCCGAAACCCGCCTGCTCGGTATCGTGATCGAGAATGGCACAGCAACCGTGAACTTCGACCGCGACCCCGCGAACGGTGATTACCCGCGTGCCTTGCAGTCGGTTGTGCTGACCCTCACTCATTTTGCGACGATCGAGCGGGTACAGTTCCAGATCAACGGTGCCAACATCGGCATCGATGGGAACGGCCTGGTGCAACGCCCGGTCGTGAATCCACTCAACCCGCAGGGGTTGGCATTCGACTACGGTGCCACCGAGTTTTTGCCGCTCTACTTTCTGGGGAACGACGGCTACCACATGGTACGGGTGATTCGCATGGTGCCAAAAACAAAACAGACGGCGCATGCAACGCTTCAGGCGCTGCTCGAAGGGCCGGGGGCATACAGCTATGCATTGCAGCGAACCATTCCCGCAGGAACAACCCTGCACGGGGTTTCACTCGAAAACGGGATCGCTACCGTCAACTTCTCGACACACTTCGTTGAAGCGGCCGATCGCAGCAGCGCCGTCGGCAGTGTAGTCGATTCACTCACGACACTCAGTACAATCCAGGGGGTACAGTTCCTGGTGGATGGGCAATCACTGGCACACTGGTGGGGATCGCCATTCGGCGATGTCTATCGGCGGCCGCTGATCAATCCGGAATAGGAATCACCACCAGCGGCTGATATCGTGCGCATGATCGGTGGGTGGTACGGTACAACAGCGGTCACATACTCGGAAGGGGACACCCGTCTCCATTTCGAGGCGCAAATCGTCGCGGGCACCACAGTAGCGGCAGACACTCAGATTTTCGATGTCGTCGGCACGCCAGAGCTGCGGGGCAAGGTGGAGTTCGAGGCGCGGCCCAAGCACAAGCTGAGCAACTTTCACGCACACCGCAGCGGGGAAGACTTCCTCGACGCGAGCGAAGAGGTCGTGCTGGTAGGAATAGACTTCGTCGCCGATGTTGACGCAATACATGCGTGGATGTTGTCTGATCTTCATGGTTGTTCGAAGCGCGCTGCCAGGGCGCGCAACTCTTCGTGCGACGGCTGCCAGGCCGCCTGATCCAGAAAAAGCAGGCTATCAAGAGCGGCAACCAGTTCGGGATCGGCGGTTTCGGCATCGCCGACGGCAAGTTCGAGCGCATAGAACTGATCGAACGCCCAGCCTGCCAGGGTTACCGTATCGATTGTTCCGGCCAGCCAGGCCCGGATCTGCGCCGCGACTTCGGCGCGTGTCACCAACTGCTGCTTCATGCATCCTCGGCGATCGCCTGATCGCACTGTTCGAAAAAACCGCACCCAGCGCAGCGTGCCGCATCTGCATGCGTCCGCTCGCCCTCCTGATCTTCCTCAAGGGTGGCGCGCATCTCATCGATCAGCGCCAGCACCTCGGCCCGCACCGCTTCGGTATAATCAAGCCGAAACGTACGCTCAGCATACCGCAACAGGCCATACGGCGGCGCTTCGTCGTGTGTCTCTTCCACCAGCAGGCAATAGGCCGCCAGTTGCATGAGATCCGACTCATACGGCCGCGATGCCACCCGCCCCGGCTTCACTTCGACCGGTACCACGCCGCCACGAATATCGAGCAGGTAGTCGGGCTTACCGCTCAGCCCGATCCGGCGTGCAATCAATGGTCGTTCGAGCTCGCGCCCCAGTACATCCTGGCTGATCACCGGCACCCATGGCAACCCGGTGCCACGCCGCAACCGCAGTGCCCAGCCAGCCAGCAACAGCGCGCAGAACACCAGTGCCAGGCCGATCGTGATGCCCATCAGCGCAACAGCAGCATCAGCAGCACAGCGGCGGCAACCAGCCCACACGCCAGCAGCAGCAAGATCCGGCTTGCGGCAACGGCCATACCATGACGCCGGTGCAGCGCACTGCCCCGCTCGCGGCGCTCACGACCAGCCGGTTCGAGGCCGGCGACGCGCCGCAGCCACCAGGCCCGGCCACAATAGACATATTCAGCGATCTCGCTGGCACGAATCAGCGGCCGCCGCGCATGTGCCATCTGTCACCTGCCCCGTTTAGCCGCCAAGTACCGGCGCACCACTGAGCCACTGCGCCACATCCGAGATTGTAATGATCACCATCAACCCCATGAGCATCACAAAGCCGACGGCATGCACCATCGCCTCCTTCTCGGGCGGGATCTTGCGCCCACGGCGTACGACTTCGAGCAGCGCAAACAGGATGTGGCTGCCATCGAGCGCCGGGATGGGCAGCAGGTTCACCAGAAAGAGATTCAGGCTAATCAGCGCCGTCCACTGCCAGAACCCAAACAACCCATCACGCTGAATGATCTCACCGGTGCCGCGCGCAATACCAACCACACCGGCAACCCCACCAGGTGGCGGTTCGTTGGCACCGAACAGGCCGCCGATCATCTGGCCGATTCCGGCGATAAAGCGCCCGAGCAGATCGAAGGTGTAGAAGAAGCCGGCCGAGATGGCCGCCGGCAGGCTGGCTGGTTGCAGGCTGGCATTGGTGCCGTACGAAAAGCCAAACCCGACCGCACTGCTCGAATCCTGATACGACCATGGCCCCGGCACGACCGTCAGCGTTAGCTGCCGGCCATCCCGCTCGACAACTGCCGGGATGGGAATTCCGGCGTTTTCACCGGCAATGGTACGAATCTGATCGAGATCGCGCCGGATCGGCACGCCATTCAGGTTCACCAGCACATCACCATTGCGGAATTCGGCGGCGGCTGCCGGGGTACCAGGGAAGACGCTACTGATCAACGCGCCGTCGAGCACCGTCGGCACGCCGCGCACCAGAAACAGGCCGATGAAGATGACGATTGCGAGGAGCAAATTCATGAGCGGGCCGGCGACGAGCACCACGATCTTCTTCCAGGGGGCGGCGGCAGCCAGGCCACCAACACCATAGACCTGCTCTCCATCGCCACTGAAACGCACAAATCCGCCGAGCGGCAGCCAGTTAAGGGTATACTTCACGCCCTTGCGTTCAAAAAGCACCAGCATGCGGGGCGGGTAGCCGAAGCCGAACTCATCGACTTTGATACCAAGCCGGATCGCTGTGAGGAAGTGGCCAAGTTCGTGGACCAGCACCAGCAGACCAAGCATTCCCAGGAATGCGACGATGGTGAGCAGGTTACCGGCGAGTGCATCTAACACCGTTATCTCCTCTGTTATGGAGCCGGGCGGCGTATGGTGCCGCATTGTTGTTGGGGGGCATTCATCGCACTGAAGTGTACCCCATCGGCTGATGGGATGTCAAACCCACCCGAAGCGATCTCAGGATGTATGTGTTCTTGTGACGGGTAGATGCGGGTGGCTGGACGGTCATGCTGCGCGCAGCGGGCAGCGACGCGGGGCGCTCCCTTCACCCGAAGCGATCCTTCGCCGCACAGCGGCTCAGGATGCCAGCCAGGCTCAGGGGTGCCGGAAGGAAGCCGGATTGTCATGCGAGTGCGGCCTTGCGATGGTTGCCCGGGCGGTGTGACGCCTGAAGCAGCGCTGGTGGGCTATTAGCGAAACGCGATTTCGTACACCAGATGCGGCTCATGCTTGCCCTTGAGCATCACCGAGCCGATTGGCGTCAGCGGGTAGGTGAGTGCAGCCACAGATGCAAGTGCATCGACAAGATGATGCGACACGATGATCTGGCCGGGGCGGGCCAGGCCATTGAGGCGGCTGGCAGTATTAACCACATCACCCACCACGGTGTAATCGACACGCTGGTGAGATCCCACATTCCCAACCACAGCACGGCCATAACTCATGCCGATTCCCATACCAATCGAACGGCCAAGCTCTTCGGTCCAGATCCGGTTGAGATCATCAAAGGCCAGTTGCAGATCGACCGCTGTCGTGATCGCACGTTCGATATCATCGGCACGGGCGATTGGCACACCAAACAGCCCGATCAAGCCATCGCCCAGGAACTTATCGATCGTTCCGCCATGGCGGTAGAGCACCTCGGTCATAGCGGTAAAATACCGATTGAGTACTTGCTCGACCAGCACGCGTGGGTTCATGCCTTCGGCGAGGGTGGTGTAATCGCGCAGATCGGCAAAGAGCACCACCACTTCGCGCTCGGCCGGTTCACCAAATTCGACAGTGCCGGCCAGCACCTCTTCCACCACCTGCGGCGACACATAGCGCCGAAAGACATCGCGCAGGCGCTCTTGTTCGCGGCGTTCGAGTTCGCGGATGGCGCTAAGGTAGCTGGCATTTTCGAGAGCGATTGCGGTCTGCGCGGCAACCGAGCCGAGCAGTTCGAGATGTTCTTCGGTGAAATAGCCGGGGGTATGATGCACCAGCGTAATCACGCCCAGCACACGTTCATCGCGCAAAACCGGAACCGAAGCGACGCTGCGCACCGAACGTTGGATGGGGGTTTCGGCAACCCAGCGTTGATCAGTACGGGTTTCATCGATGATCAGGGCGCTCCGGTTCTGGGCAACCCAGCCGGCAACCCCTTTGCGCATAATATGCTCGATCGGAAAGACCGGGCGGTTACGGGTGCTGGAAAAGAGCTGCGAATTGGTATCGCCAACCAGGATGATACTGCCGCGAATGGCACCGACGGCATCGGAGAGGCGATCGAGGAAGTGTACCAGCAACTGTTCGAGATCGAGTGAGGTACCGAGTTCGCGCGTCAGATGCAGCAGGAGTTCGGTTTTTCGTTGCTCGGAACGTAACAGGCGCTGGCTACGCTGCAGGCGCAGCATGGCACGCAGACGGGCCAGCAATTCCGACAACTCAACCGGCTTGACGAGGAACTCATCGGCACCGGCATCAAGTGCCGTCACCTTCGAAGCCTGATCACCCTGGGCCGTCAGCAAGACGATCGGAATAAACGGCTTGCTCGTATCGGCCTTGACCCGTTCGGTAACCTGGCGACCATTCATGCCGGGCAGGTTCAGATCAAGCAGAATGAGATCGGGTGTCACCAGATCCAGGTACGCCAGCGCCTCTTCGCCGGTGGCCGCAACCGAAACCCGGTAACCGGAGCCGCTGAGGAGCAACTGCAGCATGCGACGAATATCAACATCGTCGTCGACCACCAGGATATGTGAGGGATCGGTCATGACGCCCTGTCTTTCTACCGCTCGGCGTATGGCTGATTATGCGATTGCGCGACGGAATCCCACCAATGCCAGGCTCATGCCTGCTACCGCAAAGAGCAGCAGCATAGCGAACGAGAAGAGCAGCGGCAGGGTTGCACTACCCTGAAATGCCAGGGCACGCAAAATATCGATCAGATAGGTGGTTGGATTCACAAGGGCAATCAGCCGGATCCAGCCTGGCAGCTGGGCCAGTGGGTAGAGTGCATTTGAGGCAAACAGAAGCGGCAGATTGAAGAGGAAGATCAGCCCGTGGTACCCCATAATACTGCGCGAGCGCGATGCAACGGCAAGCGCCAGGCCGGCAAAGCCAAGCGTGAAGAGCACTAGTGCAAGCAGCGCACCGAGCCATCCGATCAGATCACCACTCGGGCGAGCACCGAAGAGCGCACCGACGACCAGAATGATACCGGCCTGAAACAGCGCCTTGGTGACCGTGCTGGCGGCATTGCCGAGCAGGATGCTCAGGCGCGGGATGGGGGCAACCAGATACTCTTTGATGATCCCGCGCAGGCGCTCTTCGAGCAGGATCATACCGCCGCCGACAGCCCCACCAAGCGCGGTAAGCGCCAGAATACCGGGCAACATGAAGTTGAGGTAATCGCTACCCTCGACGCGGCCGATCAATGCACTCATGCCGACGCCAAAGATCGCGACCCAGAGGATGGGTTGCATCAGCAAGCCGCCAAGTTCTTCGTAGTTGTGGAAGAACTTGGTCATATGTTTCGACCAGATCGTCAGAGTTGCGTACATATGTGACCTACGCTAGCTGCGGAGCGTAACCCCGGTATGTTTGAGAAACACCTCGCCGAGGGTCGGACGCCGAACTTCAATATCACTAATAGTAAAGCCGTTCCGATGTGCCTGTGCTATGATCTCGGCCAGCCGGCGTGTGCCGTGTTCGACGCCAAACATGATCGCGCCCGGTTCGAGGTCGTGGGTGATACTGCCGATATACGGCATGGCGCGCATATGCTCAAGAAACGCAGCCGTATCGCCGCTGCCGACGATCCGCACCACATCAGCACCAAGCTCGCCGATCAGCGCCGCCGGGCTGCCTTCCACCACCATGCGCCCGTGATCGATGATCCCGACCACATCAGCCAGCGCTTCAGCCTCTTCCATATAATGGGTCGTCAGCAAGAGCGTAAGCCCACGTTCGCGCTTTAGTACCTGAAGATACTCCCAGATTGCATGGCGATTCTGCGGATCGAGCCCTTGGGTTGGTTCATCGAGAAACAGCACCTGCGGCTCGGTCATCAGGCCACGCGCAAGTTCGAGCCGGCGCTGCATCCCGCCGGAATACCCCTTGACCTGACGGTCGATGGCTTCTTCAAGCTGTACCAGCGCTATGAGTTCGGTGATTCGCTGCCGGCGGAGCGCGGGGCTCAGGCGATACAGCCGGGCATGAATATCGAGCACCTGCCGCCCGGTCAGGTCGCGGTCGAGAATGAGTTCCTGGAAAGTCACACCGATCAGCCGGCGAACCTGGGCAGCCTGACGAACCACATCATACCCGGCGATCTGCGCCGAACCGGCATGCGGAAGCATGAGAGTCGTCAACAGGTTGATCAGGGTCGTCTTCCCAGCACCATTCGGGCCAAGCAGCGCATAGACCGTACCCTCGGCGATGTTGAGATCAACTCCGTCGAGCGCCACAATAGAACCGTAACGCCGGGAAAGCCCGCGCGCTACGATGATCGACCCTGCCACACCGGCTCCTTCTCCCCGCCTGGCGTTATTACCATACACTGTAGCAAGTGCTTATGGGATTCATTGTACCACTATTTCAGCAGCAGGCGACAGCCGGTACACCGCTACGACAGAGTTTATGCATACGCGACGGTTGGTCATGCTGAGCGCAGCGACGCAGCTCTCCGCGCTGCGGGCGGCACGTGGCTTGCCCCATCACGCACGCGAGAGACCTTCGCCGCTGGCGCCATACTGGCACGGGGGCATCAAAAGCTGAGCGCCTGTTCGAGATCGGCAATCAGGTCATCGGGATGTTCGAGGCCGACCGACACACGCAGCAGGCCGGCGGGAGTTCGGCTGTTGGGGCCTTCGACCGAGGCGCGGTGTTCGATCAGGCTTTCGATGCCACCAAGGCTCGTAGCGCGGGTGAAGATGCGTACCCGGGCGGCGACCTGCATGGCGGCTGCTTCACCGCCATCGATCTCGACCGAGAGCATACCGCCGCCGCCATGCATCTGACGAGCAGCCACCGCATGGCCGGGATGTTGCGGCAGTGCCGGATAGTGTACGTGTGTAACTCGCGGATGGCTAGCAAGGAAGTGCGCAACCCGGGTAGCATGTTCGGTATGGGCACGCACGCGGTACGCGAGGGTCTGGATCCCACGCAGGATGAGCCAGCTATCGAACGGCGAGGGCACTGCCCCGGCGTGCGCCTGGAGGAAACGGATGCGCTCGACAAGCGGTGACGTATCGCGGGCGATAATCGCGCCACCCAGGGCATCGCTATGACCGCCGAAATACTTGGTTGTCGCATGCATCACCAGATCGGCACCCAGTTCGAGCGGCCGCTGCAGCACGGGTGTCGCCCAGGTATTATCGACGGCACACAATGCTCCGGCTTCGTGAGCTATTGTTGCGAGGGTAGCAATATCGGCGATCTTAAGCAGCGGATTCGACGGAGTTTCGAGCCAGATCAGGCGCGTCGTAGGGCGTAGCGCCGCACGCACCTGGCCCGGGTCGGTCATATCGACCGCAGTTGCTGCGAGGCCCCAGCGATTCATGATCTCGTTGAGGAGCCGCGTCACACCAAAATAGGCATCATCGGGCGCAATCACATGATCACCGGGTTCGAGCGCTTGAAACACCGCATGAGCGGCAGCCAGCCCTGATCCGAAGGTAATGCAGTCGCTGCCGCCTTCGAGCGCGGCAAGGCAGGTTTCGAGCATGCTGCGGTTAGGGTTTCCGGCACGGATGTATGTATAGCCATGGGGGTAACTACCGTCGGCTTCGCGTTCGAAGGTGGTTGTCAGGTAGATCGGCGGGATCACCGCACCAGTAGCCGAATCGATCGCTTGCCCGGCGTGGATGGCCAGAGTTTCAAAACGCATGGGTTGCTCCTTTGTGTGGATCGTACGCCCCAATTATAGAGCCTTGCGCATCTGTTGCGGCATGATTGACGGGCATTGATGATATGGGTATGATTCGCCGCATGGAAACAGCAGACACACGCCATGGCATGGTAGCCTTCGATCGCATCGGCAGCGGCACACCGCTGGTGTTGATCCATGGCAACACCATGACAGCCGCCAGCCAGAGCCGGCTGGCGCGCCGGTTCGCCGATCGGCACCAGGTCTTCAGTATCGACATGCTGGGGCATGGGCGTTCTGCCCGGCCGGCCGATCTCTTCACCACGCGCTACTTCACCCTGCAGGGCGAGGCGCTTGCCGATCTGCTTCGGCTGCTCTTCCCAACCGAACAGGTGGTTGTGTTTGGCATGAGTGCTGGGGCACTGGCAACGCTCAATGCGGCATGTGTTGCACCCGAACGGATGGCAGCGCTGGTGCTCGATGGCGTCGTACGCTTCATTGACGCGGCGATTGTCGAGACCAACCGAACCAGCCTCGAAACCATGTCGCCCGAGTGGAATAAGTACATGCATGGCCAGCATGGCAACGACTGGTGGCCGCAGTTGCGCCGGGGGATCCTGGCGACCATGCAACAACTGGCGGCGGCCGGCACCGATATCCTGCCGTGCCTTGAGCAGATCAGCATCCCGGCGCTGGTGTGCCAGGGGGCGCAGGATGCATTCTGCCCCGAGGATCAGGGGCGAGCGATTGCAGCGGCGCTCCCGCAGGGGCGGCTCCTGTACGATGCCGATGCCGGCCATCTGCTGGCCTGGAAAGACCCGGACGCCTTCCGTACCACTGTCGGCGCGTTTCTCGCCGAAGTGGTGTAGGAGCAGCGCATGGCGCAGCATCTGGGGCGCAGGCTCGTGGGCGGAGTATTGCTGCTGCTGCTGGCCGGCCAGGCAGTGTTCTTGATCTCGCGCAGTGATCCACTGGATGACCTGCGCACCGCCGATCGGCTCTTTGCAACCGGCCGCTACTACGAGGCGCTGCATCGCTACCAGCAGTTGAACGACCAGGCACCGCAGTTCGCGATCGCCTATGCGCGCCGTGGCCTGTTGCATGTCGTGCGTGCCGAACCGCTTGCCGCCGGCCATGCCCTGAGCCGGGCCATCGGCCTGGGTATCGGCGGCGTTGAGCGCGACCTGGTGCGCCTGGCGCAGGCCGAACTCGCCGACGATGCCGGGCAATCGATGCAGGCAGCCCAGTTGCGTGCCCAGGTCGCCGATACATCGCCGCTGGCCGGGTTGCGCACGATCCTGACAGCCGAAGGCCAGATCCGGCATGCCGAATATGCCGCAGCAGAGCGTACCTTCACCAGCGCGCTCGGTTTCCCGCTGCCGATGATCTGGCGGCAGTATTGTTTCGAACGGCTGGCATTGCACCAGG
>CALLZL010000056.1 GCA_937859575.1 uncultured Chloroflexota bacterium | reverse complement strand
TTCGAGAAAACCGAACTGCTCGGCATGTGCCTGGTGTGCCTGCGCCCACCGGTCGGTAGCAAGGCGCTGCAACAGCATCAGGGCGGCAAAAACCAGCATTGTATAGAGCGAGAGGATCAGGCCGACTCGCACATCTTCGCGAAAGAAGAGCAACAAGACCCCAAGCACCAGCAATGCATTGCCGATCAACTGCACACTGAACTGCGAAAAGAAGTTGCCCAGCGCCACCACATCGCCATCAATGCGCTCGATCAGTTCGCCGGGGGTGCGGCGCTTATGAAACCCCATGTCGAGCCGCAGGCAGTGGCGTGCCAGATCAGCCCGCAGGTCGTTGGTTGCGCCCCAGCCGAGCCGTTCGCCGACATACACGGCAGCGAAGGCGGCGCTCCGCTGCACAACAGCAATTGCCAGAAACAGCAGCGCGGCAGGCATCAGGCGATCGGCAGCGGCACCCGCCTGAGTGGCATCCACGAAGGTACGGATCACCTGCGGATTAACCAACTGGAGGGTAATACCAAATATAAGCAGCAACGCCAGCAAGAGCACCCCACCCAGGCGCGGCCGCAGATAGCTGCCAAGTAACCGCCGGTATGGCCGCACTGGGGCAGCCGGGGTATTTGTCACACTCATCGATCCTCCAGATCAGACAACTGGCCGGCAAGGTAGCGCGACCAGAGATCGGCAGTCAGTGCGGCGGCATCGGCGCGCACACCGGCGCGGCCGAAGTAACGGCAGAGGCGATCGACATCACGTTCGAGCAGGGCGTAGGCGGCATCGCTCCGGCGCGGGTTCACCGCCTGGGCAAAATCGATCACAATCGCATCGCCCTGGTGATACAGGATGTTATAGGCCGAGAGATCGCCATGGATCACATCCTGCCCGAGCATGATCGCCAGATCGACGAGCAGCGATTCGAAAAGCTCATGCGCTTCTGCCGGTGCAGGGCGCAGGTCACTCAGGCGCGGCGCGGGGCCATCTCCGTCGCCGATATACTCCATCAGCACCGCATTGCCGATCTGGCTGATTGGTTGCGGAACAGCGGCACCGGCGGCTGCAATCCGCTGCTGGATGGCATATTCGTGGCGGATCCCGGGGTCCGCCCGCATGGGGCGGGCCCCCGCCCCTGCCCCCCTTGCCCCACGCCCCCCCCGCTCGTCGTGTACCGGCCGGCCACGTTCATCACGCTGGGTGCGGCCATCACGATAGATCGCATCGTTGCGCAGGCTACGAAACATGCGTGGTCGGTAGACCTTGGCGGCCAGCAGGCCACCACCGGCATCCGGGTGCGCCAGGCAACAGTAGACGGTCGCTTCCTTGCCGCTGCTCGCCTGGCTGAGCACATCGACAATCAGGTGCTGTTGGTAGAAGACCGCCAGCGACGACAAGATCCAGTCGCCATCGCGGCGCGAGGCGAGGAAGGTTGGTTGGAAGGAATCAGGCGTGAGATCATATTCACGGGCCTGGGCCGAGAGCCAGCGCTGAACTTCTGGATGGCTCTCGTAGCTCTGTTTGCGCGGCATAGATGCTCCGATACTTGCAGAAAACGGCCAACGCCGTGGCGGAGCAACTGCACCGGCCACGGGAGCACCCCGCACACCGGTCGAAGAACACCGGCGCACAGGCGAGCATGCCTGCGGCCGGCATAACAACGGCCGCGAGGTGTACATGCACCTGCGGCCATCAGAGGGGCGGGAACACCATGCCGGATCATGCGTGCAATCGGTGGAGACCACCCGAATGCACACCATGTGGGAAGTCGGGTGTGATCAGCCGACCACACACCAACGGCACGGCGCCCGGAAAGATTGAGGGATCACAGGCGCACTTAAGCGCGGCAAACACCTGCTGCTCGAAGCAATGTGCTGCCGAAGAAGATTGTGGCCTGTGCTGTCATGTATCCCTCCTTGTGTAACATTGTATGCTATGTCTATTGCCTGCACCGAGCATAGCATCGACTCCGGCAGGCGTCAATCCGCCTTTTGGCCGAGGGCAGGGCGTATGCGGGCTCACTGGCGCGGAGCGGTTGGATGTCATGCTGCGCGCAGCGACGCAGCTCTCCGCAGAGTGGGAAACTCCGCTAACGCAGCCAGCCGCGCAGCATTTGCAGCATCCGCGCGCACTCGGCACTCGGATCGTATGAATGGGGTGCTATAAACGGCTCGTGTTCAATACCAAGCACACCGCTATAGCCGGTTTCGCGCAGAAGCCGCACACACTGCTCGATAGGCACGATCCCCTGGCCGTAGACACATGTCAGATGTTCGCCGACAGCCAGCACATCCTTGAGATGTACCGTGATGATATGCGGCCGCAGTTCGCGAATAGCTTCAGCCGCATCATACCCATTGGTACCCCACCAGCCGGTATCGACCGCCGTACCCAGTGCGCCGCCGCCGTCAGTGCCGATCATCCGCAGAATATCCGCCGGCGTCTTTTCGTCGGGGTGATTTTCGAGCGCCAGCCGCACCCCATGCTGTTGCAGAATAGCTATTGCCGTGGCTCGATCATGCTTCAAAAAAGGGCTCGACCCGGCTAGAATTGGCGCATCAAGGGCGAGCGCCAATCGGCAGGCAGCCGTTAATTCATCGGCGGTTGCACCAACCCCCCCCGCCAGGCTGGTGATGCGCATGCCATGCCGTGCCAGTGCCGCCCGCGCCAGGGCAATATGCTCGGCCGTTGCCCACGACCAGTGCAACTGCGCAACCCATAGATCGATCGTATCGAACCCGAGTGCCTTGATCTGGCTCAACAGTGCATCAAACCGCCCTTCGAACGTCTCGATCGGCGCGAAGTAAGCATTGGTCGCCCGATCACCTTGCATCCATCCTTCGGTGACATGAAAGCCCAGCTCACGGCCGACATAGTTGGCGGTGATGAATGAAATCGGGTTCATGCGAATCCTTTCGGCTAGTACTGGTTCTCTGGTACGGACCAGAATGTAGCATTCTTCAGCCGGGATGTCAATATTTGGTATACTACTGTCGAAGGGCTGGCAAGTGTGATTGCTGCCGACGAACTGAGCGAGGAACATATCGTGCCGAGCGTCTTCAACCCGGCAGTGGTGCCGACGATCGCACGCGCGGTAGCAGCTGCCGCAATAGCCGATGGCGTCGCGCGCCGTGAGCCGGCCCACTAACCGATGGCCGAGCTACTTGCCGATGTGGCAGTGCGTGCCTCGTATGCACCCGATGCTATCTACACCTATCGCGTGCCGCCACTGCTGATGTCGGCCATGCGTGCCGGCCAGCTGGTCTGGGTTCCGTTGCGACGCCAGCGTGTACAGGGGATCGTTGTCGATCTCTATCATTGGGGTGCCACCCATGCGGATCGCGTGCCGCCCCAGCTGCGCCCGGATCCGGATGCACCGACTGACGCCGACACGCCAACCTTGCGCGATCTGATCGATATTGCCGACCCTGATGCGGTATTAACCCCGCTGCAGATCCGGCTCGCGCGCCAGGTTGCCGGGCAGTATCACGCCACCCTCTATGATGTGTTGAGCCTGATGCTGCCGCCGGGAGTCGGCCAGGAGGCCGAGATCACACTGCAACCGACGCGCAGTGGCGAGCAGGCCGAGCTTGGCGCCTTGCCGGAAAACGAGCGTGCCGTGCTCTTCTACCTGCGCCGCCATGGCGAGCAACGCGAGCGCGAGCTACGTGCTGTACTGCGCGGCAGCGACAGTGAATTGCGCGCAACCTATGCCGCCTTGGTCGAACGCGGCCTGGTGCGGCGTGGCGCCGCACTCAGCCGGCCGCGCGCACGGCCGCGTATCGAGCGCCTGGCACGCCTGCGTACTGCACCACACGAGCTTGCCGCAGCCGAGGCCACACTCGCACGCGCCCCGCGCCAGCTGGCGGTATTGCGCTGGCTGGCCGAACAACGCGCCGCCTACCAGAGCGTCAGTGATGACCAGGCCACACCGGCAGTACCGGCTTACCCACTGGCACTGATCCGTGATGCGACCGGCGCTGATCCGGCGGCACTGCAGGCGCTCGCCGCTCGCGGCATGATCGAACTCACGACCCGCGAAGTGCGGCGGGATCCACTCGCCGGTGATGATGTACCGCCCGATGTGCCGCCACCGCTCACGACTGGCCAGGCACGTGCCTGGCAGCCGATTGCCGCCGCCCTCGATGCCCCGGGCAGCAGCCATGTCCCCTTCCTGTTGCATGGCGTGACCGGTAGTGGAAAGACCGAGATCTACCTGCGGGCGATTGCCCGTACCCTGCGCCATGGCCGCCAGGCACTGGTGCTGGTGCCCGAGATCGCCCTCACCGCCCAGCTGGTACGCCGCTTTGCGGCACGCTTCCCCGGCCGGCTCGCCGTGCTCCATAGCGGCCTCGCGCTCGGCGAACGCTACGACGAATGGCGGCGGTTGCGGCGCGGCGAAGCCGCCCTGGCGATCGGATCGCGCTCAGCGATCTTCGCACCACTCCCCGGTCTTGGGCTGATTATTGTCGATGAAGAACACGAACCCACCTATAAACACGATAGTGCGCCACGCTACCATGCCCGTGATATCGCGATCGAACTTGCGGCCATCAGTGGTGCCGTGCTCGTACTCGGCAGCGCTACACCATCGGTCGAGAGCTACTATGCCGCACAAATTCGCCGGATCACCCTGCTCGAACTGCCGGATCGGGTTGGGATGGCACGCGGCAGCGACGGCCTGCCGCGCTCCGAGGCACTACCGCTGCCACCGGTGACCATTGTTGATATGCGGCGCGAGCTCCAGGCCGGCAATCGTTCGATCTTCAGCAAGCCGCTGCAACAGGCAATGACCGCCGCCCTCGAACGAAACGAACAGGTGATCCTGTATCTGAATCGACGCGGCAGTGCAGCCTTTGTGCTCTGCCGCGACTGTGGCCATGTCGTGGCATGCCCCAACTGCTCAAGCCCGTTGACCGTCCACGATGACGAACAGGCCGGCATGCCGCCGTCGTTGCTGATCTGCCATGCCTGTAATCACCGCGAAGAGGTACCGGCACTGTGCCCCAACTGCTGGGGTCGGCGTATTCGCAGTTTCGGCATCGGCACCCAACGGGTGGTCGACGAAGTCACGGCACTCTTTCCGGCTGCCCGATCATTGCGCTGGGATCGCGACAGTATCAGCCGCAAAGGGGATCATACACGCATGCTCGATCGCTTCCTCAACCACCAGGCCGATGTGCTGGTAGGCACGCAGATGATCGCCAAGGGGCTTGATCTGCCGCTCGTCTCGGTGGTCGGCATCGTTGCCGCCGATACCGGCCTGCATCTGCCCGACTTCCGCGCCACCGAGCGAAGTTTCCAGCTTCTGACGCAGGTTGCGGGGCGCGCCGGGCGGCGCAGTAGTGGTGCCCGCGTTGTCATGCAGACCTACACACCCGATCATTATGTCTTACGCGCTGCCCAGGAGCATGATTTTCATGGCTTTTACCGCCAGGAGATCGCCTTTCGGCGCCAGGCCGATTACCCGCCTTTCAGCCGGCTGGTGCGTTATTTGTATAGTAGTGCGAGCGATGCTGCCGGGCGTAAAGCCGCCGAAGCACTGGCCGGACGCTTACGGCAGGCAGCACAGCGCCTGCTCGGCGACGAGTGGGGTATCATCGGCCCGGCACCGGCCTTCTTTCACCGTCAGCGCAACCGTTACCGTTGGCACTTACTTTTGCGCACCAGGCATCCCGCCCTGCTGCTCGAAGCATTTGATCCCGGCCCGGGCTGGGTGGTTGATGTCGATCCAATCAATGTACTCTAACCACGAAAGGGGATATCATGACCACACTCGATCTTGCGATCTGCGGGGCGCAGATTGTGACCGAGGAAGGCATCTGGCCGGCGGATGTCGGCATTGCCGGCGAAACGATCGCACTGATAGCGGCACCTGGTGCATTACCGCCGGCCAGGCACACCATCGATGCCGGCGGCATGCTGCTTCTGCCGGGGGCCATCGATGTCCACTTCCACTGTCGTACACCCGGTTACGACGAACGCGGCGACTTTTTTAGCGAGACACAGGCCGCCGCGGCCGGTGGGGTAACCGCGGTGTTCGAAATGCCGATCTCGAAGCCGGGCTGCGCGACTCCGGCAATCTTCCGCAATCGCCGCCGCCTGATCGAAGCCCAGGCGGTGATCGATGTGGCGCTCTATGGTGCGCCCGGCACCCTGATCGCCGAGGATGTCTACGGCATGGCCGCCGAGGGGGCAATCGCCTTCAAGATCTTCATGCACCGGGCACCACTCGGGCGCGACGACGAGTTTATCGGCATCTGTTTGCCCGACGACGACCAGTTGCATCAGGCGTTGAAGCTGGTTGCCGCAACCGGCCGGCGGCTCGCCGTCCATTGCGAAAGCGATGCCATGCTCGAAGCCGGTATTGCCGCCCTGCGCGCCGCCGGGCGCTATGATCCGGCGGCACATATGGAATCGCGCCCGCCGGTTGTCGAAGCGGTTGCGGTGGCACGCTTGCTGACTCTCGCCGCCGATGCCGGTGCCAGGGTGCATGTCGCGCATGTCTCGTGTGCCCAGGCGCTTGATGTCGTGCGCCACTTTCGCCGGGCCGGGCTCGATGTGACCGCCGAAACCTGCCCGCACTACCTGTTCTTCGACGAACGCGACTTCCTGCGGCTTGGTGCCTACGCCAAGATCAACCCGCCGATTCGCACCGCCGCCGACCAGCAGGCGCTCTGGGCCGGCCTGGCCGACGGAACCCTCGATCTCGTGACGACCGATCACTCAACATTTCTGCCGCACGAAAAGGAGCGCGGTGCGAGCGATATCTGGCGTGCGCCGGCCGGTGCCCCAGGAGTACAGACACTGCTCCCGGCGATGATCAGTGCGGCACTCCAGGGGCGTATCAGCCTCACAACCGCCGTACGGTTGATCAGCGGTGCACCGGCACGCATCTTCGGTATTGCTGATCGCAAAGGTGCCATCCGGCCCGGCCTCGATGCCGACCTGTGCCTCTATGACCCGCGGCCGATCACCATCTTCAGCCGCGAGCGCATGGTCAGCCGCGCCCGTGATGTTGATCGGCTCTACGAAGGCATGAGCTTCCAGGGCGAAGTGGTTGCGACCATCGCACGCGGCCGGATCGTCTATCAGCATGGCGAACTGCGCGCCGCTGCAGGGAGCGGGCGCTTCCTGATGCCGGCATGAGCATGGCCAGGGGGATGGCTGTTACCGTTCCCCTCACGGCAGCGGTTGCAGCGGTACCGGCATCAAGAGCAACACAAAGATAACCAGCCCGACAATGCCGAGGATCGTATGGCGCGCTGCCAGGGGCGCAAGATCATTGAGTGGCGCAGGATGCCGTGGCCCGATCAATAAGCCGAGCACACCCCAGATCAGCCAGACAAACGCCTCGGGAATGATCAAGCCGAGCGCAAAACAACCGCCGATCACTACATACGATAGGGTGTGAGCCCGCCGGCCAAGCAACGCATATGCCACATGGCCGCCATCGAGCTGGCCGACCGGCAACATGTTGAGCATGGTCACCAGCAGGCCGATCCAGGCACCGAAGGCGATCGGGCTCAGCCAGACATCAATATCGCCGGCGGGCAGGATCTGGCCGAAGATCAGCAGCTTGGCACCAAAGTACATCAGCGAGTTGCCTTCCTGCAGATAGCCGCACCCCGGCGGTGGCGGTGGGATCGACCCGACCGGCGAGGTCGCCAGGCCGTACAATAGCAGCGGGATAGCAACCACCAGCCCGGCGATCGGCCCGGCAATGCCGACCTCCAGGATCGTCGGTCGGTCTTCCATCGGTTCACGCTGGACGATCACCGCACCCATGGTGCCGATAAACCTGAGAAACGGCGGCATGGGGATGAAATAGGGCAAGCTTACCGGCGCCTGGCGCAACCGCCCGACCACATAGTGCCCCATTTCGTGGGCAACCAGGATCGCCAGCAGCGTGGCCGAGAAGGGGATCCCCGCCGCCAGCGCCGCCGGGCTCGAAAACACCTGGCCGAGCAGCCGCAGCATGCCGGCGACATCACCGACACATTCCGGGATCTCGCGCAGCGCGCCGGTCGTCAAGGTGGTGAGGATCGTCGCCAGGAAGAGCACCAGGGGCAGCCCCAGCCGTTGCGGCCGGCGCGTCAGCACCAGCGGCAGCGCCAGCAGTTCGTCGGTGCCGCTGCTGCTATGCCGCAGCAAAGGGGTAAAGCCGAGTGGTTCGAGCTGTGCCCGAATCGCTCGGTAGTGCATCGGGCTATTACCGGTCAGCCGCCCCTGAAGGGTCAAGCGCCCTTCGGCATCCCAGGCATACTGATCGATCTGCATCAGATCGCCGAGCGCCTGGCGAATCCGGATGGTGGTTTCTAGTCGAGCCTGATCATGATCCATACCGGTAAGTATAAACGCTTCTGCACGTCCTGCGGAATCGGGCGAAATGTGGCCAGATCGCTACCGACTATCGAGCTGTGCCAGCAAGATAGCAACCGCCGCATCGAGCTGAGTATCTTGTTCAGGGGCCGATTGCCCGATCGGCAGCGGCACATCGACATCGACATCACGCCCACGCCCTTCGAGATCTTCGCCTTCGGGGGTCACCACTTTCAGGCGCGGGATGCGCAGATTACCACCGTCGATCAACCGCTCGTTGTAGGTCCAGATCACGCCACCCGCCGTCGGCCGGCCAACAACCTTGCCGATCCCAAGCCGGCGGTATGTTTCGGCGAACATCTCGGTATTCGAGACCGAACGCTCGTTAATCACCAGCACCGTCGGTTTGTTGAGGATGCGGTTCCCTGCCAGATGATCGGCATAGGTGAGCGGCAGATCACGGAAGGAGCTGAGCAACATACTGCGGCGTGTCAGAACATCGAGAATAAAGGTCGCCGTATGGCCACCACTGTTGAAGCGGATATCGATGACGATCCCTTCCTTTTCGTAGGTTTCGACATCCAGATCCACCAGGAAGCGCTGGTAGGCTTCGTAGCTCATGCTGCGGATATGGAGATACCCAAGCCGACCGCCACTGATACGATGGACATAGCTTTCGTTCTCGTAGGCCCATGCTCGGTAAGCCAGAAACGACATCTGATCGCTGCTGATCGGCCGTAGCGCAATCTCGCGTGCATCAGCGCCATCGGCGGTTGTGGCAATACGTAACCGGACTCGCCGCCCGATTGTGCGCTGCATGAGCTGATCAAGGCTGGTATGCGGCGTGATCGGCGTACCGTCAACCGCCAGCAGATAGCTGCCGATCGGCACTCCTACACCCTGATCGGCCACCGCCGCCGGGCTATCGGCAATCACACCCGCCACCCGCAACCGGCCGGTTGCAACCTGTTCGGCGCGATCAAGCACAATACCGGTATGGCCATCCTGCGAACTGCTATAGCCATTGGGGGAAACACCCAGATGCGATGCGCGGAGCTCGCCAATCATCAGATTGATCAATGCATACAGATCCTGATTGGTTTGCGCACCATCAATCAACGGGGCAAACTGCTCACGAAGCCTGTTCCAATCCAGCCCACGCAAGCTTTCATCATAGAAATAATCGCGCAGCTTGCGCCAACATTCAGCAAAGATCTGCTGCTTCTCGTGGCTAAAGTCGTACATCAACTCGGCAACCGTTTGCAGGGTGGTCGACTCACCCGATGGGAACTTGCGAATAGTCGCCTGGCCGTTATCGATATAGTAGAAGCTCTTACCGTCGGGGGCGAATTGCGCACCATGCTTGCTGCCATTGCCATTGGTCAGTTGCCGCGGCGCTTGCTCGGCGCGCTGTTCGTCGAGCGGCATGGCCCACAGGTTATACTTGCCGGCCACCATACCGCGAAAGATCAGATCACGACTATCGGGGCTGATCGCCATGGCCCGCGTATTCATCTGCGGTGAGGTCAGGAAACGCAACCGGCGCTCGATGCCGCTAAAGGTGATCGTGACATGCGGTGGCGTCTTGCCCCCCTTTGGATCGCCATTCTCGCCGTGTGGTTTCTTCGGCCCATCAGCCGGTGGCACTGTGGCAGAATCGGCGGCAGCCGGCTCGGGCTTCGGCTCCGGCTTTGGTTCAAACAACTTCTCGAATTCGGCTTCGCGGAAGAAGGGCGGCTGAACAATCAGATCAATGCGGGCGATCTGCCACTCGGGCCGAACCGGTCGGTTCGCCAACAGAACAAACCTCCCGTTGGGCACCCTTTCCAACCCACCACCGCCAATGTTGCTCAGAAAGCTGATCTGGCGCGCCTCGGTCTCGTCGATCCGCTGGACATACAAATTGCTGAACAGATGCCGATCCTGGGCAACAAACACGATCCATTTGCTATCGGGAGACCAGGCAAATGAAGCGCCATACAACCAGTTGGCACGCACAAACGGCCGATCTTCATGGCTCTCGACATTGATCAGCCGGATCTCGCTGGTGCCGACGGCATATGCGATCCAGGCACCATCGGGCGAAAAGGCCGGTGCCGTCTTGCACCCGGCACCACTGGTGAGCTGCGTCTCGCTGCGGCCGGCAATATCGTAGCGGAAGATATCTTCGTCGCCGTTGCGATCCGAGACATACAGCAACTGCCGGCTATCGGGCGACCAGGCAATATCACTTTCGCGTGAGCCGGGCCGGTTACTCGTAATGCCCAGCGATGGCCCCTGCCGTTGTTCTTTGTCGGTCTCTTTGTCGGCGAAATCGGCAAACACCTTGCCGCGCACACAATAGGCGATCTTCTTGCCGTCGGGTGCAAGCGCCAGCTCGGCAAGCTCACGGGTGAAGGAATAAGCTCGTACCGGCGTCACTTTCGTATCGCTCGGCACCCCGATCACGATCGACGTTGCTTCGCCATCGTGTGGGTTCATGCGCCACAGGCCAAACTCGCGTTCAAATACGATCATGGCACCGTCGCGGCTGATCGACGGCCAGTGTAACCAGCCGCCATCGAAGAAACTACACTGCCGTGCATCTTGCTCGTCGAGCGGCTGATACCAGATATTCTCGCTGCCGTCGCGATCCGAAACAAAGTAGAGCCCACCACTGTCGGGTGCCCACATCGGCCAGGCATCGAGCCCATCGTAGCTGCCGATCTTGCGGAAATCACGTGCATCGATGTGGTTACTCACCACCCAGATATCGGCACCGCCATATGGGTTCGGCCCACGCCGCCACCAGCGATCACGCCAGACGGTAAACGCGAGCATACTGCCATCGGGCGAGAGGCTCGGATTGCCGATCTGCTCGAACGGCTGGCAAATCCATTCGACCGGGGTGCCGCCATCGACCGCCACCCGATAGACCGCACTGCCCATTCCTCCACGCAGCGAAGTAAAGTAGAGATACTGGCCATCAAGCGACCACGCCTCGGCTGAGCTCGGGCTGCCATGATAGGTGATACGCTGGACATCACCGCCATCGAGTGGCATGACATACAGATCACCGGCACCTGTGCGCGTCGAGGTGAATGCGATCCGGCTACCATCAGGCGACCAGACCGGCAGTTGGTGGGTTGAGGGATGCGCCGTCAGACGCCGGGCCGAGCCTCCCCGCACCGCGACGAGCCAGATGTCGCCGGCATAGACAAACGCAATGGTTTCACCATCCGGATGAACCGCAGGCGTGCGTAGATACGGGCGGCCGGATGTCGAATCATGCGACATACTAGTTCTTACCATACGTGATGCAATCGTAATCTTGTGGTAGGGTGATTATAACCGCACAGCCGGTATGGTGCAAACCTTTTTTTACCATGTGTGCGTGCCACGGAACCAAATCGCAGCGGCGTACGTCATGGGTTTGCTGCTGCAACAGCGGCAGTGATCTCTCAACCTTATGCCTGATGTCGATCGATGTTGGGCGCGCTATGCTTGTAGGAAGAACATAACCGGAACCTCACCAAGATCTCAGAGAAGCGCAGGATCCGGTTTGCTATAATACGCGCGGCCTGATCGGAGGGCTGCTGTTCTGGAATGAGGAGTTTATGCCACGCTTTGCCGCCATTCTGCTAATTCTGGCGCTGCTTGCTGCCTGCGGGGGCACCGCCGAACCGCCGGGCAACACACCGCTCACCCCCCAACCCGGCGTTACACCCGCTGTGCCCGGTACCGATAACGGCAAGACGGTTATTTCGTTTGGGGTATGGGAATACGAAGTTGCCCTGTACCGACCGCTGGCCGAACGCTTCAGTAGCGAGAATCCCGATATCGAGGTGGTGATCGTTCCGATCGACGAGATCTTCAACAGCGTTGGCGAGATGCAATCACCGACCTCGATGTTGCGCCGGCTGGTGGCGCTTGTCGATACCAGCAGTGCCTTTTCGGTCTCGCCCGAGGCATTCAATACTCCGCTGTTACTCAACATGCAGCCACTGATCGATGCCGACACCAACTTCAACCGGGGCGATTTCTACCCGGGTGCCCTGGAACGCTGGTCAACCGATGCAGGCACCTGGGTATTGCCGCGCTACTTCTACATCCCGCTCTTCAACTACAACCGCGAGCTGATCCAGGCTGGTGGTGAGCCAGACATCGGCAGCTGGTCGGATCTTTTGGCTCTGGCCGAACAATCGACGATCGGCAGCGGCCCGAATGTCTCGGTGTATGGTTGGGTCGATACCAGCAGCGGCCTGTTTCCATTTGCCGCACTGCTCGAACGCCGCGGGATGAATCCGTTTGCCATATCGCCCGATGAGCTCGACATGACAGCCCCGGAGTATGTTGAGATCCTCGAAGAGTTGCGCCGCCTCTATCGCGATGGTGTGATCTATAACGCCTATAATGTCATGCATAGCGAACCGATCGAGCCAGGAATCGGCATTCCGCTGCCGGTAACCGACCCGAGTCAGGTGGTGCGCGAAGGGCGGGCCGCGATCTGGGGCGATATCTATATTGCCGGGCCAGAAGGCGAGCCGATCGAGCTACCGTTTGAACGGCGTGCGCTGGCCTTCCCCAGCAGCTCGATCACCGATTCGTTCGTCTCGACCGGCGGCGATGGTTATATCATCAGCGGCGGCACGGCAGCACCAACCGCCTCGTGGCGCTGGATCGAATGGCTCTCGCGCCAGAATACCGATCAGGCCGGCGGCTGGTATGGCGGTGGTGCGATTGGCCGTGTTCCCGCCCGCCAGAGCCTGGCCGAACAGCTCGGCTATTGGGAACAGATCGATGATAATACTGCCGGCGTTCTGCGCGAAGTGATTGCACGCGGAACCCCGATACTGAGCCGCACCCCGGATTATCTGGTGCAGGGTGCCTTCATGCAGGCGATCAGCCAGGTCACCAATGATCGTAACGCGGATCCACGCCAGGTGCTTGCTGAAGCACAGCGCCAGTTGATCGAACAGCGCAACCAGATGCTGCTGACACCCACACCGACTCCTGATGTCCGGCCGGTGATCGTAGCGACTCCCGAGCCGCAGGATGCACCTGCCGGAGCGACGACGATCACGGTCGCGGCCTATGGCTATAGTACCAGCAACCTGCGTCCGATCATCCGCGCCTTCCGCGAGCAGCGGCCCGATATCTATATCAATGTTATCAACCCGGAATTCGTGAACTACCCGACGATTGGCGAACTGGCAGCAACCGCCGACTGCTTCTTCTGGGGCGATCCGCTGCAGGGCAGCGAGGATCTCAGCAATCTGCTCGATCTTCAGCCATTGATCGATGCGGATCCGACCTTCCCGATCGATGATTATCCGCCGGCGCTCGTGTCGGCCTTCCAGCGCGAGGGGCGCACAATCGGCCTGCCGATCGCCTATACCCTGCGCACCCTCAACTACAACCGCACGTTGCTCGACGAAGTCGGGGCCCGTGCACCACAGGGAACCTGGACACCGGCCGACTTCCTGGAAGCCGCCAAAGCCTATGCTGCCGGTAGCGGCGACCAACAGCGCTACGGCTATGCCTCGCTGTCGGGTGTACCGCAGGATCTGATCTTCTGGGCAACCCAGTTCGATACCATGCTCGTAACCGGTAGCGGCCAGGATGTTCGGCCAAACTTCGACGACCCGAATGTGGTGCGCGCCATCCAATGGTATCTTGATCTCTCACGCGTCCACCAGGTGATGCCCGAGATCTCGCTGCCGTACCGCCCTTCGGATCCATACGAAGATCGTTCGTACGAATACGTCCAGAGCGGGCGTGTCGGCATGTGGTTCGATTACGGCTACTCGTACTTCGGCGGCGGTTTCGGCGAAGGCGGGCAGCCTTCACCAGCACCTTTTGAAGTCGGCGTCGCACCATTGCCGGTCGGCGGGGCCGGCCTGAGCGCCAGGGATCTCTCGGCCCGCGGCATGGTCATCTCGGCCGGCACCCAACACCCCGAGGCATGCTGGGAATGGATGAAGTTCTTCTCGAACGACCTGACGCTGCTGTATGGCAGCCTACCGGCGCGGCGTTCGGTGGCCGAATCCGCAGCATTCAGCGCCGTCAGTTCGCCCGAAATGCGCCAGGTGTATGATGTCTACCGCGACCCCCTCGCCCGCCCGGTGCAGGCCCGTGGCTCGATGTATGCGCTCTACTCATCGCAGATCGATACATTCTGGCTCTTCCGTGCGATCATGAACAGTTACAAAGAGGGTGCCGATCTGGCGACCGAACTGGCCGAAGCACAGCGCTTCAGCCTGGCATTTGCCGAGTGTGTATCGGCTGGCGAGAGCCCGGTGGTGTGTGCACCACGGGTTGATCCAACATATGATGGCTATAATGTCGGCGAGCTGCCGCGCGGCTAAAGGGTAGATAGCATGTCAGCGTTTCTTTCCTTCCAATTCCAACGGCTGATCGGCAGCGCGATCCTCTTCGCGCTGCTGCTCTCGGCCTGCTCGACACCGGCGACTGCAACCCAGGAGCCGCCGACACCGACACCACTGCCGCCCGATCCGGCACTCGAACGGCCGACCTATACCGTCGAACGGGGCGAGATCGCACGCCTGCTCGAAGTGACCGCCCGTGCCACACCGATCGATCTCGTGCGCCTCTCGTTTCGGCGCGATGGTCGCATCAATATCGTGAATGTCCGCCGTGGCGATACGGTCGTCGAAGGCGATATCCTTGCCGAATTGCAGCAGGAAGAGGTGCTTGATGAGCTGCGCCGCGCCGAGGATGATCTCGAACAGGCGCGCCGAGATCTCGACAATGCGCGTGTCACCCGTGAGCGCGAGATCCGCTCGGCCGAACTCGATCTCGAACAGGCCCGCGAGGATCTGAATCGCTTGCTGCCGGGTGGCGAAGATGACCTGTTGCGCGCGGCTCAGAAGCAGCTTGAAGATGCCCTGCGCGAGGCACGCAAAACCCGTGACGATGGCTCGTGGAGCAAGACCGGTGCCGAAGAGGCGCTGCAACAGCGCACCGAAGCGCTGATTGATGCGCAAGAAGCGTTTTCGACCGCCGAGTGGCAGTGGGATTGGGTGCAACGCTATGGTACCGATCCGGAAAACCCGACGATCATCGATGCCGAAGGGCGGCGGATCCCCAACCGCCTGACCGATAAACAGAAGAAGGAGTTTGAAAAACGGCTCGAAGATGCCGAACGCGCCCTGCGCGCCGCCGAGCGCGCCATCGAAGAGGGGCAACGGGCCCTTGATGATGCCCGCGAAAATGAGATTCTTGCCAATACCGAGGCCGAAGAGAAGGTTGCCGCCGCACAGCGTGAACTCGATAAGCTGATCGGTGGCAGCGGGAGCCGCGAGCTGCGCAATGCCCAGCAGGCGGTCGAGCGGGCCGATGCGACCCTGCGCGAACTGCGCGAAAAGACCCTGACGAGCGAACTGAAGCGTATCGAGGATGCCGAACGGGCCCTCGAACGCGCCCAGCGCAAAGTCGATGAGGGCCGCATCGTGGCACCTCAGGATGGCACCGTGATCGCGATTGCGATCGAAGAGGGGATGAACGCCTCGGCCTTCGAACAGGTGATCGAGATCGCTGATCCGACCCAACTGGAGTTTGCCGCAACCCTCGGTGGCGAGCAGATGCGCCAGCTTGCCGAAGGGCAGCCGGCCGAGGTTCGCCTGCTGGCACGGCCTGATGTCGTCATCCCGACCATCATCCGGCGCATGCCGGCACCCTACGGCTCGGGCGGCAGCGGCAATGTCCTCGATCGCGATCAGACCACCCCCCTCGAGATCCTTGACCACATGGGCCAGAGCCTCAGCCCTGGCACCTCGGGGGCCCGTATCACCCATGTGCTCTAACACAAAGCAGAGGGGCTCCCGTCGCCGCCCGATGCGATCCGTTCTTTCGAAGGCCGGCGCTTCGTGGTCGTTCGCGAAGGCGACCGTGAACGCCGCGTGCCGGTTCGGCTCGGCATTGCGACGGAAGCGCGCATCGAGATCCTCGAAGGGCTTGAGGAGGGTGATGTTGTCGTCGGCCAGTAGTGCAAACAACCGGCCGCGCCGGCGTATGGCCGCGCTTGTCGCTCTGCTTGCCGGAACATCGATCATCGGGGCGGCGCTCAAGCGCTTACGGGCGAATCTCGGCCTGGCGCTGTGTGTGCTGCTGGCGATGGTTGCCGCTGCGGCACTGGCGGTAAGTGGACCGGTGTATGGCGGGGCTGCCCGCCTGCGGGTGCTGCGCGATGAGATTGCTCGCCAGGAACAGCGCAGCGGCCGCTCGCCATTCGCCCTGCTGTTCCGCTATGTTGGTGCCTGGAATGGCCCACTCGAATGGGATCGCGTCGCGCCTGCCGATACCTTCCTGCGCGGCGAAGGGATCGAAAGCCTGCGCCTGCCGATCAACACCCTGGCGCGCCATGCCCGTGCCGAGCAATTGCGCCTGTTCGGTGCCGGCGGCGATTTCGGTAATGAGTTCTTACGGAATGTCAGCCTCGGGTTCATCAGTGGCCTCGAACCGCAGATCCGGCTGATCGACGGTGCGGCACCGCAGCCGGCCGCCGGCGATGCAACCCCACAGGCTCCGATCGAAGTGATGGTTTCGCGCGAGTTTGCCGAAGAACTCGGGCTGAATGTCGGTGACCGCTTCACGATCGTTGGCGGCGGCAACCGACCGGCCTCCTTTCCGATTGTCGTCAGTGGCCTGTGGGCACCGATCAACCCGGCTGATCCGGCCTGGTTTTTTGCACCCAGTGCACTCAAAGATATACTCCTGACGGCAGAAGCCAGCTATAGTGGGCCAATTGCAACCGCCCTGACCGGCGAGGTTGGCCAGGTGCTCTGGTATGTACGCTTAAGCGGCGACGGCCTGACGGCAGCCGAAGCTGCACCACTGCTGGGGCGCATCGAGGCGGCCCGAACCCGTGCCACCGCATTTGTGCCGGGGTTACGCCTCGAACAGAGCCCGGCCGAAGCACTCGCGCTCTATCAGCGCGAATCGGCGGCGCTCACGCTCCAGCTCTTCGTGTTCAGCATCCCGATCCTGGCACTGGTACTCTATTTCGTTGCGCTGGTCGCCGGGCTGCTGGTGGCACGCCAGCAGAGTGAGATCGCGCTGCTCAAAAGCCGGGGTGTGCGCGATTCGCAGATCGTCGGCATGTCGATCATCGAATGGCTGATTCTCGGGGCGATTGCGCTTGGCATCGGGCCACAGATCGGCATGCTCTTCGCCGGGCTCATGGGGCGCACCCGCTCGTTCTTGCAGCTTGGCGAGAGCGAAACCAGCCTGGCCCTCACCCTGACGTGGGAGAACGGCCGATTTGCACTGGCGGCCGTGATTGTCACGATCATTGCCGGGCTATTACCGGTGTTGCGCGCCACGCGGCGCACCCTGGCCGACGAACAGCGCCAGGCGGCTCGTGTGCTGCAGCCACCGCTCTGGCAGCGCCTCTACCTCGACATCCTGCTGCTGGTGCCGCCGCTCTATGGGATCTACCAGCTGCGCACCAGTGGTGGGCTACAGTTCGGCGGCGGCGGTGCTGATCCGCTCAGTAACCCGCTGCTCATGCTGGTGCCGGTCTTCTTCTGTTTTGCCGCCGGCCTGATCGCGGTGCGCCTGATTCCGCTCCTGCTGGGCCTGCTGGCACGCCTTGCCGCCCGGCCCAGCTGGGTTGTGCCGCTGGTTGCTCTGCGCACCCTGGCGCGTCAGCCGGGGGCCTACCGTGGGCCGCTGCTCTTGCTCATCCTGACCCTCAGCCTTGCCGCGTATACGGCGTCGATGGCGGCGACCATGGACGATGCCCTGCGCCGGGCGGTGACGTATCAGGTTGGTGCGGCAACCCAGTTGATCGAAACCGGCCTCAGCACCGAGCAGCAGAATAATCAACCGGGCCAGCAGCCCGGCCAGCAACCACGGAACAATATCGCCGACGAACCTCGCTTCCTCTTTATTCCGGTGCAGGATCACCTTGATGTTGCCGGAATCGAAGCGGTTGCGCGTGTCGGCAGCTACCAGGCGATCACCCAGCTCGGCGGTGCCAACCGGCCGGTGCAACTTGTGGGTATTGATCGCCTTGATCTGCCGAAGGTGATCGAGGAGTTTGATCGCACATGGGCCGCCGGCGAATCACTCGGCGCACTCATGAACCTGCTGGCACGCTACCCCGACGGTGCGATCGTCTCGCGTGATATGCTCAGCCGTGGCGTAGCTATCGGCGACGCCCTGCCCATGCAACTCCAGCTCTTCGGTGACCAGCGCCAGGTGACATTCCGCATCATTGCGGCGGTTGATCTCTGGCCGGGGTATTACCCGCAGGATGGCCCGATTGTGGTGACCAACCTCAACTATCTGTTCGACTCGATGGGTGGCCAGTATCCGTATGATGTCTGGATCAAACGTGATCCGGCCGCTGATCTCGATACCCTCGCAACCGAAGTGCGCCGGCTTGGGTTCACCCTCGTTGATATCCGTGATGCCGCGACCATTGTGATCCGCGAGCAAGAACGGCCA
>CALLZL010000055.1 GCA_937859575.1 uncultured Chloroflexota bacterium | reverse complement strand
GCACCGACTTGTTCACCGCTGCCGCATCTGCAGAGTCGGATGCGGCGTTGTTTGCGGTGCTGATGGAGGCAGAGATCAACCCAGAGACAATCGGGCAACTCATGCAGTCGGTACGTGTGGCGCGTGATACCAAGGAAGGGGTACGCACATGATCGAGCAGATCAAAACAGCCTTCGAGGGGCATGTCGTGGTCGAGATGTTCGGCCATCGCCGGCTGAGCGGTTTCGGGCGCAGCGTGCCAGCGTTCGGCACAGAGTTTCTGCGGCTCGATGTCGCGCTGCCGGAGGGAGAAGCGCCGGTATCGCTGATGATCAGCGCGGCCGGGATCTTCAGTGTAGCCTTGGTGAGCGAGGAGCGCGCGGCGGCACTGGCGACGAACAACGCCAGCGTGCTCGCGATGATGCAGCTGCGCGATCGCCCACCGGCGGCGGCGTGGAAATACAATGATGAGTCAAGGTTCTACGACGATGAGTGAGGCAGTTATGGGAGCGAAGCGTGTAAAAGATGTTCCGCCGCGCCTGGTGTCTGTGGCAACAGCGGCGCGCATGATGAGCATTGGATACGGCCGGTTGTATGAAAAAATCCGGTCTGGCGAGTTTCCGTATGTCAGGAACGGGACGCGCGGGAAGCTCGTCGACCTGGCCGACATCGATCGCTGGATCGAGAAAAACAAGGTTGGTGCGATAGAATAAAGCCCTGAAGCCAGGAGAGCGAAAGGGGCAATGCGATGGCACGAGCGCGCCGTGACAAGGGCGACGGTTCGGTATATCAGGACGCGCATGGCATATGGCGAGCGTCGATTGAGTTGGGATACCGAAACGGGAAGCGGTGGCGGAAGAAGTTCAGCGGCCCGACGCGCCGCGAGGTCGTGGCAAAGTTGGAGCGGGCCAGGAAGGAGCACCAGACTGGCGTTGATGTCAGCGACACGCAGACCGTCAGCGAGTATCTGCAGAGATGGATCGCCGTGGCGGTGCGACCGTCCAAGGCGCCGCGAACGGTTGCGAGCTATGAGCAGTTGCGACGGCTGTATGTCGAGCCACACCTGGGTCGGCTGCGCGTGCGCGAGTTGCGGCCGGAGCAGGCGCAGCGCTTCGTGAACACGCTGTTGAAGCAACGAATGAAGCGCTATCCTGAGCGCACGTTGTCGGCGCGAACAGTCGAAATGGTCGTCGACATGCTCCATGCTGCGTGGGAGCAGGCGCGAATATGGGGCTACGTCGTCAGCAATGTATGGGAGACCGTTCAGCTCGGCCGGGTCGAGTCAGCGCCGATTGTGGCATTGACCATCGAGCAGGTCAGGTTGTTGCTTGCTGCGGCGGCTGGCGACCGATTGGAGGCGCTGTACTGGCTGGCGCTCGCGGTCGGGCTTCGGAAGGGTGAACTGCTCGGACTGCGATGGAGTGATCTCGACTGGGATCGCGGCACACTCAAAGTGACTGGGCAAGTGCAGACGGTTGAAGGTAAGACGCAGCGACTCGATCGCGGTAAGACGGCATCAAGCGAGACGACCATCCCGTTGCCGAGCGTGCTGCTCGACAAGCTGCGCGACCATCGTGATCTGCAAGATCGCGATCGGAGCCGGGTTGACACGACCTGGGAAGAGCACGACCTGATCTTCTCGTCAAGCAATGGCAGGCCGATCTCGCCACGGAATATGTCGAAGTATTTCAAGGGGCTGTTGCGGCGGGCAGGTCTACCGGAGGCGACCCGGTTTCATGATCTGCGCCACAGCTGCGTGACGCTGCTGATTTCGCTGGATGTGCATCCAAAGGTGATCAGTCAGATTGCGCGACACTCGTCTATCTCAGTGACGATGGACAGATACGGACATGTGATTGATGAGCAGCAGCGCGCGGCGAGCGGGAAGATCACAGAACTGTTTCGCGAGCGAAAAGGTGGCGTGGTCGAGCACTGAAGCGCACAAGGAAGGGGTTGGGTGTGGAGAAGAAGATCGAAGTATATGCAGGGTACGATCCTGAAGGATCGGAAGGGTTTGTCGAGGTGCGGCTGAAAGGAAGTGTCCAGATGCGCCTCACACCATGCGACGCTCGTGCGTTGGGCGAGATGATGATTGAAGCTGCGACGGCCGGCGCGTTCGCGGAGATGATGAGCGACATCGTTCCTGAGATCGAAGACGAGCAACTCGGAGAACTGGTCACGGTGTTTCGAGAACTTCGTCGAGGAGCGACACCGGAGACCGAAGTGGCATCGATTGCAACGCTGCGCAGGCCAATCCTGTCGGCGTAGGTGCATCAGTTTATGGCGATAGGCCCCCTCATTGGCCCCCTTGCACTAAAAACGCGCCTCGGCTATCGAGGCGCGTTTCGCGTTGTGATGCTGGAGCCGGTGGTCGGGCTTGAACCGACGACCTGCTGTTTACGAAACAGCTGCTCTACCACTGAGCTACACCGGCATAGCGCCGGAATTGTAGCATAGCTACCGGCGATTTGCAACCGCAGTGCAGCGCTCAGCAGGGCTTATGAGTTCTCGGTCTCGCGTCGACGCCGGGCGGCTCATGGAAATTCAGAATGTGATCCAATCCAGCCCGCGCAGGCCGCGTCGTGAGCTCGTCGAGCGGGTGTCCCGCCCGCATGCACGCAAGATGCGCGATCCCGGCGATCAACGATATTGCACTTCGCTGTAATGCTTCATCTTCATCAGCCCGACGGCGACGGTTGCTGCATCCGCGATCGGCTATCGATTCGGGAGCCGGCACGGCTGGCGGATGATCGTCGCAAGCTTCTCCGGCGCCGTTCTGCGCATGTCCTTCAGGTAGATCTCATGATGCTTGCCATGCAGCACATAGCCGTTCGCTGCGATGAACGCATGAACCCTGGCGATCGCCGCGGCTTCCGCCGCATATGGCCCGATATACATGATCTGCGCTGCACGCCCCTCGTCATAGACATCGAAGCGCACCCGCGCCACCATACCCGCGCCAACCTTCTTCATCACCTGTTCGCGCACCCGCCCAACCAGCGCTGCATCGACATACTCAGGCTGCGCGATCAGCATCGTCCACTTCCATTCGCCCTTGCGATCCGCACTGAACTGCGCCATATCAGCCGTCCACCACAAGCCCTCAAGCGGCAACACCCCATAATCGATACCCTGCTCCGCACGCACGCGGAACTTGAGTGCGTATGCGTACGTAAACAGCGCTTCAACAACGGCAGCATAATCCGACGAACTGTTTGGATCGCCGCTTCCATCGACCATCAGAAACTGCATCGGTAGAACGTCGACAATCGCGACTTCCTTCGCCGACGGCGTATACAACCACTTCTGCGCTTTCTTGAGATCAACGGCTGCCATAACGGCCTCCTTCCACAACCGCCGCATAGTGTCGATCAACTCGGAACATTCCGAGCATACGCCGATCACATGCCGCACCGGCAAGCAGCTGAAGCATACTGCGAAAATGCAGTCGCCACAGGTAAAGAAGCGCTATCAGGGGTGCAGAAGTTATCGCTGCGAAACCGGAAGCCCGGCACCTATACTCCCCGCAGCCGCGCTGCAATCGATGCAAACGCTTCGGCCTGTGTATCACTGATCACATAGTACGAGAAGCCGTAGATCGCACGCCGCGCCACTAGATCTTCAACAATCTGTGCCACACTGCCGATCAGCACCGAGGGCATCGCCAGCACATCCTCGACACCCACGCCATGCCAGCCGCGGTTGGTGATCAGTTCCTCGGTTGCGCGCCGCCGATCATCAGCAATGATCACCGTCGGGATCAGGCTGAGCTCGATCGCGTCGAAACGCACGCCGGCACCCTCCCGCACCCAGCCGATCTTCTCGGCAACCACCCCCGCCATCCGTTCACGGGGATCGTCATCAAGGGTTCCACGCGCAACCGAGGTGGTCAGAATACCGACGATATCGGCCTCACGCCCGGCAAGCTTCAGCATGCGCCGCTTGCCGCCGCCGATCAGGATCGGCGGGGGCGGGCGCCGCCGCGGCCGCGGGGGGGTCTCCCCGCCGGCGGTCCGGCGGGGGGGGGCGCTGCTGCGCCCGTGGGAAGTTCCCCAGCCCGTCCTTCTGGTAGTGTCCCCCCTGGTCAAAACCCGCCTCACCGCGCAACAACCCCTTAATGATGGGTAGTGCCTCCGCAAGCCGCTCGATCCGCTCTCCTGCATGGTCGAATGGAATCCCGGCCAGCTCATACTCGCGCTGCAGCCAGCCGGCACCCAGCCCGAGTTCCAGCCGCCCACCCGAGAGCAGATCGATCGTCGCCGCCTCCTTGGCCAATATCGCCGGATGCCGGTAGTCGTTGTCGAGCCCCAGCGTGCCGACCCGCAACCGCTCGCTGGCGGCAGCGGCGGCCATCATCGCCGCCAATGGCGCATACTGCGGCCCGAAATAGTCGGGCACCACATGGTCGCGGATCAAAAACGTAGCGTAGCCAAGCACTTCCATCCGCCGCACATGTGCCCGCCACTGCGTCGGTGCCAGCGGCTGCTCGTTCACAACCCCAAACCGGAACGCCCTGTTCATACAACCCCCTTCGCACCCGCATCAACCTCGCCGGCATAGCCTAGCACGCCGGGCATTCGGAGGCTCTCGGATTCTTGCGCCAATACCACGCGCCGGGAAACGTAGTACAATCATGACGCGGATCTACAATTCAGTAGAAAGAAGTTAACCATGTACCGCGCACTCGACAACCGGTATGAATCGATGGTCTACCGACGCAGCGGACGCAGCGGCCTGAAGCTGCCGGCCATCTCACTCGGCCTGTGGCACAACTTCGGTGGTGTCGATAGTTATGAAAATGGTCGTGCGATGCTGCGGCGTGCCTTCGACCTCGGCATCACCCACTTCGATCTGGCGAACAACTACGGCCCGCCGGCCGGTTCGGCCGAAGAGACATTCGGCCGCATCTTGCGCAGCGATCTGGCGGCCTACCGCGATGAGCTGATCATATCGAGCAAGGCCGGCTACTATATGTGGCCCGGGCCGTATGGTGAATGGGGTTCGCGCAAATATCTGGTCGCCAGCCTCGATCAGAGCCTGCAACGCATGGGGCTTGAGTATGTCGATATCTTCTACCACCATCGCCCCGATCCCGAGACACCGCTCGAAGAGACGATGAGCGCACTTGATTATATTGTGCGCAGCGGCAAGGCTCTCTATGCCGGGATCTCGTCGTATTCCCCCGAGCAGACCAGGGCCGCCGCCGCGATCCTGCGCAACCTCGGCACCCCCTGCCTGATCCACCAGCCGAGCTACAGTATGTTCAACCGCTGGGTCGAGAATGGCCTGATCGATACCCTGCGCGAAGAAGGAATCGGCGGGATCGTCTTCTCGCCGCTGGCTCAGGGGCTGCTGACCAGCAAATATCTCGGCGGCGTGCCCAATGATTCACGCGCCGGTAAACCGCACGGCTTCCTGCGCCCCGAGCATATTACCGACGATAAACTGGCCAAGGTTGCCCAACTCAACGATCTGGCACAGGCCCGCGGCCAGACCCTGGCGCAACTTGCGCTGGCATGGGTGCTGCGCCAGGCCGAGGTCACGCGATCCGTCGCCGTTGACGAACTCGGCCCGGTG
>CALLZL010000054.1 GCA_937859575.1 uncultured Chloroflexota bacterium | reverse complement strand
CTAGTGACTGGAGTTCAGACGTGTGCTCTTCCGATCTCCAACCTGCGTCGATCCGGCTCAATTGGGGTGAAGGTCGGCACCGGCCGGCCATCGGTGTGGCTCACGGCGCATGCCGATATCTGCAGCTACCTGACCGAGCCGTGGGATGGCAGCGGGTACCCGCTGACCCCATTCTGTTCGCACCGTTCGAGCGCCGGGCGGCGCACGGCAATGGCGCTGGCCGAGCCGCGCGGCTATGGTCCGCTCGAGCGGATCGTCGAAGGGGTGCGTTTCGAGTGCGACACCCCCAATCTGCCGCGTTCGACGCGGGTCGTGCATCATCAGGCGGCCGCCTGGGATCGCAAGAGCGATGTCGTCACTGGCTTTCTCGACAACCAAGCCGGTTCGGCGGCCGGCCTGCTTGCGGCACAGGTACTCTCGCATCTCGATGCCGATGTCCTGGTGGTTGTCAACGACGAAGAGGAAGGCCCGGTCGATAAGGGGAATCAGGGATTTTCGCGGGCCGCCAATCGGCTGCTGCACCGTACGCCGCTCGAAGAGTTGCCCGATTACGTGGTGGTTTCCGACGGCCACGGCCAGGAAGAGGCGATCAAGAACGGCCTGCCGACCGCTTTTGGTACGGGCGCATCATACGCCGGTTACTCAAGCCATACCCGTGGCGCCGTCACGCCGCCGCAGTTGCTGGCATTTGCGCGCGATCTGGGGGTGTGGCTCGAACCGCATGGCATCCTGCTGCGCGAGAATAACGGCTATGTTGGCCGCAGCGACGACATCTCGGCGATGCAGTTTACCCCCAATGTGAGCATTATCGGTTACCCGGGTGCCTATTCGCACTTCGAAAAACCGCCAATTTCGCACATGGCCGATCTCGTCAACCTGACGAAGACCCTGGTGATTATTGCGCTGATGGCACAGGATCCCGCCTGGCGCGAAGCGTATCTGTAACGGGGCAGTTTCGCCGACGGTACGGGCGCGCCGGCGTGCCCGTATCGCCCCAGCAACAATGGCGAGGATACCTCATTGGGATACGGCCATACCTATGAGCAGAGCGAGTATCGAACTCGCCTGGGAAGGGAAAGATCATGACACAGACGACGGTTCCGGTGATCGACCTTTCGCCCTATCGGAGTGGAACGGCATCGGGCAAGCAGGCGGTTGCACAGGCAGTAGGAGCGGCCTGTGAACAGATCGGCTTTCTGACGATCGTTGGTCACGGGGTTCCCGAAGAGCTGATCGCCCGCACTGCCGATGTGTCGCGGCGCTTCTTCGATCTGCCGATGGAAGAGAAGCTCAAGGTTCGCGTCAATGCCGTTGGGGTGGGCTATGTTCCGCTCCAGATCGAAAGCCTGGCGGCCAGCCTGGGCAAGCAGACCCCCGGCGATCTCAAGGAGTCGCTCAATACCGGGCTCGACTTCAGCCACGACCGCTGGCCCGCCGAACCGGCCGAGTTGCGTGCGATCTATATCAACTATTTCGAAACACTTAATCAACTCGCAACCATGATCATGCGGATCTTCGCGCTGGCGCTTGATCTACCCGAACACTACTTTGATGATAAGATCGACAACCCGCTGGCCTTCATGCGCGTGATCAACTACCCGGATCAGCCGGATGATCCGCTGCCGGGGCAGTTGCGTGCCGGTGAACATACCGATTACGGCACGCTGACGATCCTGCGCCCGGAAAATGTGCCGGGTGGATTGCAGGTGCGCAACCGGGCCGGCGAATGGCTCGATGTCGCAACCGTGCCGGGATCGTTTGTGATCAATATCGGCGATGCCATGCAGTACTGGACCAACGATCGCTGGATTTCGACGGTGCATCGGGTCATGAACCCGCCACGCGATAAGAGTGTCGGCAGCCGGCGGCAGTCGATTGTCTTCTTTCACACACCAAACGACGACACCCTGATCAGTTGCCTTGAGAGCTGCTGCAGCGCCGAGAATCCGCCGCGTTACGCCCCGGTGCTGGCCGGCGAGCACCTGCGCCGCAAGAGCGCCCAGGCCGGCACCCTCGACAAACCCGCAATGTAGTGCCGAAACATTCGCTAAAGGCAACAGATAGGGAGCAGACATGGATGAACTGATCTATGAGCGCGACGGGCATGTCGGTATTATTACGCTTAATCGACCCGATAAACTGAATGCTCTGACACCGGCAATGATGCAGCAGCTGGATCGGCTGCTCGATGAGATTAATCTCGATGATGAGGTGCGTTGCCTGGTGATCACCGGTGCCGGCGAGCGGGCCTTTTCGGTTGGGTTTGATCTGGATGGGCTAGAGATGCCCGATACCACCCCCGATCTGACGGCGGCAGTCGATTTCAACTTTCGCGTGATCCTCAAGATCTGGCAGTTGCGTATTCCGGCGATTGCAGCCGTCAATGGGTATGCGGTGGCGGCCGGCTCGAACTTGGCAATGATCTGCGATATCACGATCGCCTCCGAGCAGGCGCGTTTCGGCGAGCCGGAGATTCGCCACGGGGCGCTTTCGCCCATGCTGCTGCTCCCGTGGTTCAATGGCAACCCGAAGATGATCCATTATCTCTACTACTCGGGTGACACAATCGGGGCGCAGCAGGCGCTGAGCCTGGGCATGATCGCCAATGTAGTGCCGGCCGCGACCCTGCGCGACGAAGCAGTGCGGATGGCGCGGCGGATCGCTATGGTGCCGCCATATGCCGTGCGCATGACGAAGGATAGCCTACGACGTACCTACGAAATCATGGGGTTCGCCAATGCCCAGTATCAGCACAAAGCCAACGATACGCTGGTGCTTGGTGCCCGTGGCATCCCCGAGAAGGATTACCTCTTCGGCCTGATGGAGAGCGGCGATATGCGCGCCTTCCTGGAAGCCCGCGATGGCCCGTTTAAGAAGCAGTAGGAGCCCGTAAGCGAGCCGGGATGGCGCTATTGGAGTGACCTGGAAGCGGTGAGATCTGCGACTGTGCCTGCTCGTGTTACGGCTGTCTGGCCACTGTGACGCGAGCGGGTACAGGAACATGAATCTTGACAAGTCTTAACTTCTCTGATAATCTTTCCTTAACACCCACGTAAACGATTAACACGATATCTGTGTCCACGCATCCGAGGCGGGGTTATCAGTGCCAACCATGCGGGATGTTGCGCAGCTAGCCGGCGTATCAACTGCGACGGTCAGCCATGTTATTAACGAGACACGAGCCGTCAGCGAGGATCTGCGGGGTCGTGTAGTGGCAGCCATGGAGGCGCTCAGTTACCGCCCGAACGCGGTTGCGCGCAGCTTGCGCGTCAGCGAGACCCTCACCATCGGCTTGATTGTGCCGGATGTCGAGATCCCGTTTTTTGCCCGGTATGCGCGCTGTATTGAGTCGGCGGCGAGTGAAGTCGGTTACACCGTCATTCTGTGTAATTCCAACTGGTTGCTCGAGAACGAATTGCGCTACCTCGATCATCTCCTGGCGCAGCGGGTCGACGGGTTGATCTGCATCAGTGTCTCGATGACGGCCGAGCATGTCTTGCCAGTGCTGCGGCGTAATGCGCCGGTGATCTGGTTGGAAGAAGGTCGGCCGGGGCAGCGCTTCGACGCGGTTGTACTCAACAATATGAAGGGCGCCGTCGATGCGACGACTCACCTGATCGAGTGTGGTCATCGGCGGATCGGTTGTATTACCGGGCCGGTTGTCACGCAGTTGGCACGGGATCGCATCCAGGGCTATCGGCATACACTTGAGCAGCACGGCCTGGTATTTGATCCGGATCTGATGCGTGGTGGCGATTACACCGCATCGAGCGGGTACGAAGCCGCCATACAGTTGCTCGAACGGCCTGATCGGCCAACGGCGATCTTCGCATTCAATGATATGATGGCGATCGGTGCCATCCGGGCCATCAACGAACGCGGTATGCGCGTGCCGGAGGATGTAGCCGTGATCGGGTTTGATGGGATCGGCCTCACCGAGCATACCTGCCCACCACTGTCGACCATTGCGCAGCCGATTCCGCGCATGAGCGGGATCGCCATTTCGATGTTACTTGAGCGGATCAATGGAACCGGCCCGCTCGACTCACGAACGATCATTGTCGATCCACAGTTGATCATCCGGCAATCAACGGTCGGCATGCATGCACTACGGCATGTCTCATAATCTCTTCCCCATTCGCACACACCAATGGAGGTTCTGTGTACCACACGTTTTCCCTGACCACCGAACTTGGCGATTCAATGGTAAATATCACCGACCAGGTTCGGGCGATCGTCAAAGAGAGCAATGTACAGAGCGGAATCTGTTTTGTGATTGTCGGCCATACAACGGCTGCCGTCACGATCAACAGTTATCTGGATCCCGACACTGCGCGCGATATCGTCGATGACATTCGTCGCCTGGTGCCGACACGTACTGATTTTCACCATATCTTCGACACACCGGCCGATGCGGCGGCACATATCAAAGCCTCGATCATTGGCAATACCGAAACGGTGCTGATCGAAGAGAATAACCTGGTACTCGGCCATTCGCAAGGGTTGTTGTTCTTCGAGTTCGATGGCCCGCGTACGCGCCAGGTTATGGTGAAAATAATCGCCGGTTAGTTGTACCGAAGTACAGGAGAGGAGGAACACGGATCAGAATGATCAATGTTGGCCCTGTGTATCAGGCAGGGGGGATCACTCCCGTTCGACCGATGGATCTCAATGGAGGATGCTCCTTATAAGGAGGCTCAGATGGTAAAGCAGTCAATTGCTGCAATAACACTCGCATTCGCCCTGCTGCTCGCCTCGTGTGGCGGCAGTAGTGCGCCGGCGCCGGCCCCGGCAACCGGCGGCGAAGCTCCGGCCACCGGTGGTGAAGCCCCGGCAGCCGGCGGCGAAGCCGTCACGATTAACTTCCTCACG
This sequence comes from uncultured Chloroflexota bacterium, assembly GCA_937859575.1. GTDB lineage: Bacteria > Chloroflexota > Chloroflexia > Chloroflexales > Roseiflexaceae > CALLZL01. Next base: position 8,820 of record CALLZL010000054.1, on the reverse strand, counting down.
CTGCAGGACGACGACCTGCTGATCGCAACCAATGCGACGATTGAAGCATGGAAGCGCAGCGATCCGCAGTACGCCAACGTCACCGTGAATATTCAGGCGGTTCCGTTTGCGCAGATCTTCCCGGCGATCGAGACGGCAGTGGCATCGGGGGCTGACCTCGACCTGTTCCTCGCCGACGGCCCCGACATGAAGCACTATGCCTTCAACAATGCGGCCATCCCGCTCGACAAGTACTTCACCGCCGAGGAGATCAACGGATTCCTGCCGATTAACGTGCAGGCCGGCAGCTACAATGGTGTCTTCTACTCGCCCGGTATCATGGAAAGCTGCTCGCTCATGTTCTACAACAAAGACATGACCGACGAAGCTGGTGTTCAGCCGCCGCAGGGCTACCAGGGCTGGACGATGGAAGAAGCGCTGCCCAACTGGCAGAAGACCGTCAAGAGCGATGCGGGTGGCAACGTGAGCCAGTGGGGGCTCCGCTGGGGCCAGGGTACCTACTGGGGCGACTACGAGCTCGGTATTGTCCGCCGCTCGGCCGGCCCGAAGGGTTCACCCACCTACATGGGTATGGCAGCCGATGGCGTGACCTTCAAGGGTTACATGGATACCCCCGAGGCACTGCGTGCGTATGAATTCCAGCGCTCGTGGTACCAGGGCGATATTCCGATTTCGCCGCAGGAGCCGATCAACCAGATCTTCTTCAACAAGCAGGCGGCGTTCTATATCTCGCCCGACAACGCAATCGGCACGATCAACCGCATGTTCCCCGACGGCGATTTCAACTACGGCGTGACCGGCATTCCGTACTTCGCCGATGGGGCGCAGATCTGCCACACCGACTCATGGCACTTTGGTGTCTCACCGGCATCGAAGAACCAGGACACCGCCGCTGCGCTGGTCAAGTTCATGACCGGCCCCGAGGGTGCCAAGATCTGGTACGACCTCGTGCGCCAGCTGCCGGCCCGTGTCGAGCTGCTGAACACGCTGCCTGAGTACAGCCAGCCGCCGCAGCAGTACTTCGCCCAGGCGGTGCAGGCTATCGGTGAGCCGCGTATCCAGACCCCGGGCTACACCGAATATCAGCAGGTCTTTGCTGAGTTCATGCAGAACGTGGCTCAGTCGGATGCGCCGATCGACGCCCTGGTTGCCGATGCTGTCACCAAGATTGAATCGGCAGTTGCCAAGTACAAGGGTTGGAACGAATAATCGGTTCGAGAGAAGTGTTCGCTGCTGTAGCCATGCTGCAGCAGCGAACTGTTTTCAGAAGCGGGCGGAATGTCGAACTGCAGGTTGAACTCAGCGACACGCCGGTGGTATAGCGACCAGGGGGGAGTATGGCGCAGCAATTAGGCACAGCACAATCCGCTACTTCGTTTCTCGGCAGAATGCTGAACTGGCGTCGACAGCAACTGATCGTTGCATTCCTGTTTGTGTTGCCGGCGATGATTAATTTCGCCACGTTTCGGTATATACCGATTGTTCAAGCATTCATCGCCAGCATGTACGACTACAGCCTGCTGGGGGGATTCGGCGATTTTGTCGGCGGGCAGAACTACATGCGCATGTTCACCGATCCGGTCTTCTGGCGTTCTATGCAGGCGACGGTGCTCTTTGTTCTTTATAAAGTGCCGCTACAGATTGTTCTGGCACTTGGGTTAGCCATGCTGCTGGCGCGTCAATCGATCGGCACGGCGATTGTGCGCTCGGCGATCCTCACGCCGATGGTAACTTCGATCATTATTGTGTCGATCATCTGGGCCATGATGTACCACTCGCAGCAGGGCCTGCTGCAGAGCTTGCTTGTCACACTTGGCTTCCAGAAGATCGCGTTTCTTTCCGATACCGGGCGAGCCCTGCCGGCCGTTGCCGCAATGATGATCTGGAAGGATATCGGGTTCAGTTTCATCATCTTCGTCGCCGGGCTGAAGGGGATCCCCGAGATGTACTACGAGGCCGGAATTGTTGACGGTGCCAATCGCTGGCAACTCTTCCGCCATATCACCCTGCCGCTGTTGCGCCCGATCATGATGTTCGTGATTGTGACGCAGACGATCTTCTCATTTCAGGTGTTTGTGCCGGTCTATCAGATGACACAGGGCGGCCCACTCGACTCGACCAAGGTGATCGTCTATTACATCTATCAGATGGGTTTCCGCTTCCAGGACATGGGCTACGCCAGTGCGATGTCGATTGTGACGCTGGTGCTGTTGTTGATGGTGAGCTGGCTTCAGATGCGCTTCCTGCGAATGGATGACTAGAGCGGAGAGAGAGAATGGCAGCGACTGAAATTCGAGTAGCACATCCACATACGGTGACGGAGCGCATTCTCGGCGTGGTCTTCGGCATCCTGCGCCTTGCCGCATATGTGTTGCTGTGCTTTATCTTCCTGATCCCGTTTGCCTGGATGTTCTTCGGCAGCCTGCGTGCCGAGCGCGAGATCTTCACCTACCTGACACCGTTCAGCCTGCAGACATTTATTCCGATCGAGTGGACGCTCGATAGCTATCTGACGATCCTGGGCCTGAACGATGCCGGGCGGATGAGCGGGCTGGGTTTCGGCCGCAACCTGATGAATTCGTTCTTCGTCTCGGCGGCGGTAGTGGTGTCGAGCCTGGTCTTCAATACCATGGGTGCCTACTTCTTCTCGCGGCTGAAGTTCCCCGGCAAGCGCTGGATGTTACTGATAGTGCTGACGACCTTCCTTATTCCGTTTGAGGCGACGATTGTGCCGCTGTATATCGTCGTGCGTAGCCTGGGGATCGAAAACAGCTACTGGGCGATGATCATCCCGTGGTTTGCCAGCCCGTTTGTGATCTTCTCGCTTATGCAGTTCATGCGGGATCAGATTCCGTATGAACTTGATGAAGCGGCGCTGATCGATGGTGCCGGCTACTGGACGATCCTGTGGCGCATTATTGTGCCGAATACCGTGCCTGGCCTGGTGACCAACGGCCTGCTTGAGTTCCAGTTTATCTGGAACCTGTTCTACTGGCCGCTGGTGGCGGTGAGCGACAGCCGGATTCAGGTGTTGCAGGTGGCAATCAGCGGAACACTCGGGCAGAACCAGCAGTACTGGGGGCGCACCTTTGCCGGTTCGACCCTGGCGACGCTGCCGGTTGTGGTGATCTTCCTGTTGCTGCAACGCTTCTATATTCAGGGCGTCGCCAGCACTGGTGTGAAGGGGTAACATGAATCAGAAGCCAACCCGCATCATCATTGATACGGATCCGGGTGTTGATGACACCATGGCGATCCTGCTGGCGTTTCAGTCGCCCGAGCTGCAGATCGAGGGGTTAACCACGATCTTCGGTAATACCGGTACGGCGATCACCACCCAGAATGCACTGCGGCTGGTCGTACTGGCCGGTCGGCCGGATGTGCCGGTGGCCGCCGATGCCGACAAGCCGCTGTTACGGCCGTTTACCGGCGAGGGATGGACGGTGCATGGCCGCAACGGCCTTGGCGAGGTTGAATACCCTGCCCCCGCCGGTACGCCGGATCCGCGCCGCGCCGCGCAGTTTATTGTCGATATGGTGCTGGCCAACCCCGGCGAAATCACGTTGGTGCCGGTCGGGCCACTGACGAATATTGCGTTGGCGGCGATGCTTGAGCCCAAGATTATCGATCTGGTGCGCGAAGTGGTCATTATGGGTGGTGCGGCAGGAGTCTCCGGCAATGTCAGCGCAGTTGCCGAGGCCAACATCCATAACGATGCCGAGGCGGCCAATATCGTCTTCAATGCCGGCTGGCAGATCGTTATGGTCGGCCTGGATGTGACCCAGAAGACGATCATGACCAGTGCGTATATGGAAGAACTGAAGCAGGCGGGCAACCGTTATACCGATTTTATCTATGCCGTTTCGCGCCACTATGCCAACTTCCATGCCAATCTCGGCCTCGATGGCTTCTATGTCCACGACTCTTCGGCGATCATGTATCTGATCGATCGATCGCTGTTCACCACCCGCCATGCGTATGTCGATGTCGAGTATCATAGCCCATACCATCGCGGCCAGACGGTTGCCGATTGGAATGGGAAGCGCAAGTTACCCCCCAATGTGCATGTATGTGTCGATGTTGATAGCCCGCGGTTCCTCGCGATGTATCGCGAGCGCCTGACATCGCTGCAGTAGGGTGCGGTATTCCTGGGGTATGTGTAATGGGGCGCGATCATCGCGCCCCATTACAAAAAGCATAGTAATCGATTAACAGGAGAGCGACCGTGAAACCGACAATCATTATCGATTGCGATCCGGGGCACGACGATGTGATGGCGATCCTGCTCGGTGGGCGCACTACCGATCTGCGCGGCATCACGACGGTGCATGGCAACGCATCGCTGGAGCAGACGACCCGCAATGCACGGCAGATAGTTGAGTTTTCCGGGCTGACGGATGTGCCGATCGCCGAGGGGATGGGGCGCCCGCTGGTACGTGAGCCGTATTACGCGCCGTATGTGCATGGCGAAACCGGCCTCGATGGCCCGACTCTTGCGCCGCCGACGATTGCGCTTCACGAACAGCATGCGGTCGATTTTCTGATTGCACAGTCGCATGCATTGCCGGATCTGCATCTGGTGCCGATCGGCCCGCTCACCAATGTGGCGGTTGCGCTCAAGCGCGATCCATCGCTGCCGCAGCGCATCAAGCAGATCAGCCTGATGGGCGGTTCGCTCACCTTCGGCAATGTGACGCCGGCGGCCGAGTTTAATATCTGGTGCGATCCCGAAGCGGCACATGTGGTGTTTACCAGCGGTATTCCGATCAAGATGATCGGCCTGAATGTGACGCACCAGGTTTTGGCGACTCCCGAGTATCGCAAACGTATCCGTTCGATCGGCAGCACGACATCAACCAATGTGGCCGATATGCTCGATTTCTACAGCGAGCGCGAGGCGTCGTACACCGGGCTGGCCGGCGGTTCGATGCATGACCCGCTGGCGGTCGCCGCCCTGATCGATCCGGATATTCTGACGTTCGAATCGATGCATGTGGCGGTCGAACTGCGCGGTACGCATACCGCTGGTATGACGCTCTGTGATGGCCGGCATCTGGGTCCGGATTTCCGGGCACTCAAGAACCGTACCCGCGGCGAAACGCCGAATGCCGAGGTGGCGGTAGCGGTACGTGCCGATCGGTTCTGGGAACTGTTCCTGGATGTCCTTGCCACGTACCCCTGACACGTACGATACCGATTGCGGGCAAGCGAGGCGCCGGCCGCAGCATTGCCGGGCCGCTTTGCCCGTATTCGATCCGGTTGTAGACAAAGACGAGGATGATGTGTCTGATGAACTAGCGATGATGCCGATCTCGGCGACGCGCCGTGAGGTGCTGGCGCAGCCAGAGGTGGTTGCCGGTGTGGTGCGTGATCAGGCGGCGGCGGTGCGCGAACTGGCGCAGGTGCTGGCGGCACGCGGCACGCGGCATGTGGCGTTGATCGGTTCGGGCGATTCCTGGTTTGCCGGGATGGCCTGCCGTATGGCGTTTGAACAGTATGCCGGGGTTGCGATCGAGGCATTGCAGGCCTATGAATATGCCGCCTATGGTCATGCGGCATTTGATACGACAACGGCGGCCGTGCTGATCAGTTCGAGCGGCCGGCCGACAACCACCTGGGATGCGTTGGATCGGGCACTGGCAACCCCGGCGTATGTGATCGGAATCACCGATAACCCGTATGCCGGCAACCCGTTCAGCGAGAAGGTGCATACGGCGCTGATCCCACGCGGTGCCAAGGTCGGCTGGCCAGCGCAGACCACCACTGCCACGATTGCGGTGCTGATTGCGCTGGCGATCGAACTCGGGCGGGCGCGTGGGCATCTGGCGGATGCGGTGGCTGATCAGCTCACCACTGAACTGCATTCAACCGTCGATGCCATGGCCGAGGCACTCAAGCGTGGTGATGCATGGGCCGCCGCGCACGTACCGCAGCTGCTGGCCGGCGGGCAGCGCCGCATCTATACCTTTGTCGGTAGCGGGCCTGGCCTGGGGGTTGCATACAACGGTATGGCGCTGCTGGCCGAAGGGCCGCAGGAGGTTGGCATCGCGATTACGGTGGAAGAGTTTCACCATGGCCTGCATATTGCGACGATTGCGCAAGAGGATGTGGTGGTGCTGATCGCGCCGAGTGGTGCCGCCGATAGCCGTCTGCTCGACACGGCGCGCTCGGTGACGACATGGGGCAGCCGGTTGCTGGCACTTGTCGGCCCCGGCGACACCGCCATCCGGGCGCTGGCCGCCGATCTGCTCGAATTGCCGGCGGCACCCGAGCCGATGACCCCATTGCTCTATCTGATGCCGCTGCACCAGTTGAGTATTCACCTGGCGCAACAGAAGGTTGATCACGGCTATGCGCGCCCGCAACAGGTGCCGTAGGCGAAGCATTGCTCAGACGCACCGGCAGGGTCAGAGGCTGGAAAGGAACAACAATGCGCTATACCAGCTGGGGCATTATCATTGATGATATTGTCTTTCCAGATGGTCGGACGGCCATGCGAGTGCTTGGCGGTGGTGGAATCTATGCCGTTGCCGGGATGCGGCTCTGGAGTGCCGATGTTGGTATTCTGAGCAATGTCGCATATGATTTTGATCCGGCGATCCTGGCCGGGCTCGATATCAAGCATGGCCTGTATCGCAACGAGCGAACCACGCCACGCGCCTGGCAGTTGTTTGAGGTTGATGGCCAGCGCACCCAGATCCCACGTAATCCCATGGCCGACTGGAGTGCGCAACTTGCCTGGCCTGATGATTTCGCCGAACGCATGCGCGGGCATGGGGTCAGTGCAGCCCATATGTTGTCACGCGGCGTTGCGGGAAATGCCGAGGTGCTGGCGAGCATGGTAGCGGCCGGTATCCGGATCAGCCTCGAACCAATCATCGAAGAGGGCATGGATGCCGCCGCCCGTGAGCGTGTCATGGCCTGCCTGCCGTATGCCGAAATCTTTTCGCCCGGATTACAAGAGTTGCGGGTGCTGCTGGGCGATGTCGCTCCTGACGATGGAGTGCGCCGGCTGGCGGCACATGGCCCGGCGATTGTGGCGCTGCGGCGTGGTGCCGAAGGGTCGCTTGTGTATCATCGTGCGAGTGATCGGCTGATCGAGGTGCCGGCCGCACCAGTGACGGTTGTCGATGTGACCGGTGGCGGTAATGCCTATGTTGGCGGGTTGCTTGTCGGCTGGTGTGAGAGCGGTGATATACGGCTGGCTGCGGCCAGTGCCAGTGTCAGCGCCGCGCTGGCGCTCGAACAGATCGGGCCGCCGATCATCACCCCGGCAGTGGTACAGGCCGCCGATCAGCGCCGCAGCGAGATGCTGGGGCGGCTGCGTGAACTGAACGGATAACAACATGACAGAAGCGCGACACATCGATGTGTTGACGATCGGTGGAATCGACATGGATCTGGTGATTGCCGTCGATGAGCTCCCGGCACATGATCTCAAGGTCATGGGGCGCTTTATCGGCAATATGCCGGGTGGCCCGGCGGCTAATTTCGCCTGTGCCGCCAGCCGGCTTGGCCTGCATGTGACGGCACTCGCCGAAGTCGGCGATGATGATCCCGGTCGAGTGATTATCGAAGATTTCAACAACTATGGCGTTGATACTTCGCTGATCCAGGTTCGGCCAGGCGGTCAGACCTGTTTTACGATTATTTTCGTGCCGCCGGGTGGCGAGAAGGGAATCGTGGTCGTGCCGACCTTCACGCCGGAGTATGATGTGGCGCGTATGCGTGCAGCATTGCAGCAATCATACCTGATGTATCTGATGCCGCATGACCATGGGCGGTTTTTCGCCTATGCCGATCTGGCCCACCAGGCGGGTGCCGCAGTGATGATTGATGTCGAACCGACTATTGGTGCCGATCGGCCGGCTATGGAACGCATCCTGGCGCAGACCGATATCGCATCCTTCAACCAGTTTGGCTTTACCGCAACCACCGGCGAGCAACCGTCGATCGAGGCGGCACGCCGCTTGCTTGCCGCCGGGCCGCATACCGTTGTGGTGACCCTCGGCGCGCAGGGTTCGCTGGCTGTCTCGCGTGACGAAGCCGTCCATCAGCCGGGCTTTGCAGTGATACCTGTCGATACAACCGGTGCCGGTGATACCTTCAATGCCGCATTCGTCAGTGCTACGCGCCAGAATCTGCCGCTTGGCGAACGGTTACGTTTTGCCAATGCTGCCGGTGCCCTTTCGGTAACCGGGATGGGGCCGCGTGGCCGGCTGCCGACCCGTGATGAAGTACGCGAATTCATAACCGATCAGACGAGTTGAGAGCTGTGGTACGGATCATGATGTCATGCCGTAGCACAATCAGAAAAGGAAATCCTCATGGACATGTCTGCCGAGAACATGATTGCCCAGGTCGAGAGTCTGCCGGATCTGATCCGCAGCGAGTTTGACGCACTCGATGTACGGGTACGCCGCATGCTCGACCACAACGAGTATCTTTCGGTCAAGCGGGTGGTGCTGACCGGCTGTGGTGATTCGTATATGGCGGGGGTTGCATCCGAGCTCTCGTTCGAGGAAGTTGCCGGGGTGCCGACCGAGGCATTGGCGGCGATGCAGGTCGGCCGCTATGCAGCCCCCTACTTCGACCACATGTTCCCCCGCAACCCGCTGGTAGTCGGTGTATCGGTGTCGGGCACCGTGGCGCGTACCCGCGAGGCACTTGTGATGGCCCGCAAAAACGGCGCGCTGACGGTGGCGGCTACCGGCAATCCGGATTCGCCGCTTGGGCAGGTCGCCGAGAAGATCCTGCCATGTGTCGTGCCGGATTTCGCGCCGGCCCCCGGCGTGCGTTCGTACCGGATCTCGCTTATGG
>CALLZL010000053.1 GCA_937859575.1 uncultured Chloroflexota bacterium | reverse complement strand
TTGGCGGACAATCTACCTGTTTCCGTAAGGGGGCCGCCCCCGCCGGACACAACAGAGTGGCCCACCCCCGCCGGCCTGGTAGTACCACGCCCCCCAATCAGGGCCGGCATGGCCGCACAGACCTCTGGCCGAGAAGACGGTGCCGATCTCGCCACGCCGCAACCGCCGGCCGATCGCACGGTAGGTCGGGCTTAGAATAATGTGCGGCGCGGCAAGCAGCCAGCCCTGGCTCCGAGCGGCCTGCTGCACCAGCCGGCCGGCATCGGCGATCGCCAGCGCCATGGGCTTCTCAACCAGCACATGTTTCCCGGCAGCCAGCGCAGCAGCAGCGATCGGATAATGGAAGGCGGGCGGTGTCAGCACCAGCACAAGATCGATATCGGCAGCATTGATCAGGTGCTGATAATCGGTTGTAAACGCAGGGATGCCGCAACCTTCGGCAACTGCGCGGCGATCGGCAGCAGCATCACAGGCCATACGGCACTCGGCGAGGCCGCTCGCCTGCAGATCTCGCACAATCGGCATATAGCCATCCTGCATGACGCTACCACAACCAACAATCCCGATCCGTACCGGTTGGTTCATGGGGGTGTCTCCTATATGCTGAGTCATACACGCCACCGGGAACAAAAACGTCGCGGCACACCGGGTGTACCGCGACGTCGGGCGTAGAGCCCACCCACGAGGGAGGGCAGGCTACTTGACGCGTTCGATATACGAGCCGGTGCGCGTATCGACCTTGAGCACATCACCCTGATTGACAAACGCCGGCACCGAAATCACTGCACCAGTTTCGAGCGTTACCTGCTTATTGACATTCGTGGCCGTATCGCCGCGCAGTGCCGTCGAGGCTTCAATCACTTCGAGATTGACGAAGGTCGGCACTTCGACCCCCAGGATCTGGGTTTCGTCGAAGAAGAGCACATCAGCCAGTTCGCTCTCTTTAAGGAAACGCGCCGGATCGCCGATTGTCTCCGCTGGGATCTCCATCTGTTCGAATGTTTCGGTGTCCATAAAGTGGAGTGAATCGCCATCGCGATAGAGATACTGCATGCTGCGTTTTTCGACACGTACAATATCAATTTCCGAACCGGCACGAACTCGATCTTCAATAACTTTTCCATTCTGCATGTTCTTCAGCCGCATACGCACAAACGCACGCCAGTTCCCCGGCGCAACATGCTGAAACTCTTCAACACGATGGAGAATCCCATTATAACGAATGATGATCCCCGTTCGCAGATCTGATGTCGTTGCCATACTGTTTTCTCCATAGAAAGCGCCGCTCGTATGAGCGGCGCACAATGTTGCGGGCAGGAGCGTGTGCCTCTTTTGGTCATTATAGCAAGTGACTTTCAATCAGGCAAATGATCGGCGACTGGCCGGGCCACAAAACATGCCGCACTATATGGATCAATGCTAAACGTCAGCACTCGCAACTCGTCGCGCGTTCGCAGCACCCCGGCATCATCTTCGAACGACAACCCATCAAGCAGGTCTTCCAGTTCATAGGATGTTTCGGCAAGCCGCAGGCGCTCGATCGGCAGCGTAATCGTCGTGCTCTGACGGTTCGGGCTGATATTCAGCATCGCAACGACAAATGAATCACCGTGTGTGCGCAGCACGATAAAGATCTGTGGGTTGTTGCAGTGAACCATATTGTAGAGCACGTCGCCGTCGATCAGCGCCGGTGTCGACCGGCGGGCGGCCAGCAACTTCGTCAGCATCAACTCTTCGCCCTCTTCCTGACCACAGCGAATCTGCGGAACATAGCCACAGAAGATCATACCGGCCAGCAGCATGCGGCTGATGCGCGAGCCACGCAGGCCATCGGCAAGCGGGTTGATCAGGCGCGTCTGGCTACTTTCGGTAAAACAGATCCGCGCCGCGCCGGCCGGCAGCACACTCCGCTGGTCGCTCAGCCAGGTGCCGAGTTCGGTCGGGGTCATACGGCTGATCGCGGTATGGATGAACATGTGATGCGCCAGTTCGTCGATCGCCATGTTGTGCAGCATCAGCACCGCAGGCCCGCCGCGATCGGCGATCAGCAGGGCATCGGGCCGGATGTTGTGCATCTCGGCACGTAGCTGCTCTATCGCCTGCAGATACCCTTGGGTGCCGGCGCTGGCATGATGCAGCAGCCGGGGCGACCAGTTGGGCGGAACTGAACGCGCCACAACGGGGCGAAAGCCATCGAGCGCATACTCACGCAGCATCGTGCATGCCGCAGCAACCATGGTATTGCGCAGTTCGGTGTTGGCCCAGTCGTAGGCTACAATCTGATCAGCAGGAGTAATTCGCGCCGCTAGCTCGTGTTCGTCATAACAGAACCAATCGGGATGGTCGTTGAGGAGTGGCGAATCAACGGCACATCCGATCCAGGGAAGATCGAGCAGCACTTGTAATCCGGCGGCATGAGCACCTGCAACCAGGGTTCGCAGCCCTTCGGATCCACCAATCGTCGGATCGATGTGGGTCATATCGAACACAGCGTAGGGATCCCTACTACTCCAGTTCCCATCCCATAGGATCTCACTGCGGCGGCCAAACGGCCAGATCGGCAACAGGCAGATGGTTGTCACGCCCATATCACGGAGCGCTTCAAGTCGTTCACACAACCCACTCAGGCCACCCAGCTGCGCTGGATGCACCTCGTAGAGCACGGGTGCCGATTGCTGCATGCCGGCATTCTGGTCAGCAACAGCTGGTTCTTCCCAGGTACGCCGATAGATTCCGAGCAGTTCGGGCCATGGCTCACGCGCCAGCAGCAGATACTGCGTACCGCAACTAACCGCCGTTGCCGCGTCGAGCCGATCGGCAATCGCGATCTGGTGGATCAAGCTGACGGCAATGTCATTGCCTTCGATCTGCGGCAGAAACGTTTCGGTGGCGCTGCGGCACCAGCAGAGCACCGCATCGTGGGTGGCGCGATCATAGAGCGCCATCAGGCCGGGGCCGAAGCCAGTGGCCGGCTCGAGTGCCCGGCCATCACGCAGGCCGGGCGCAAAGAAGCGCCGCGGCAATACCCCTTCGCGCTGTGCCGCCGCCACCGCCAGCGGGATCCGGGGCCGAACACTATTGCCGGGTGCTTCAAAGACACACGTTTCGTCGGAGCCAACCCGGAGCCAGGGGACGATCAAGCGAGCCCCACGGAGCATGACCTCTTCATCGGTAACGTTCTCGATGCTCAGGCGGCGGGTGATGAGGGTCGCCACGATCCGGTAGCGGTCGTAGAGTTTCAGCGGCCCAAGGCCGATCGTGATCACAATATCGACGGCATCGCCATCGCTGTCGATCTGGTGCGCTAGATAGCGCGCGAAAGCATAGCTGCTGAGCCAGCCACGATTGCCGAGTGCCACATCAACACCGGCACGATCAGCGCCATGACCGGCAAGATTCGGCTCACCGACACGCCGTAAGATGCGTACGCCCCCATCATCAAGTGAGAAACCCAGTTCGAGGGCGGCAGTCGTGATCATCAGCAGGCGCCCATTCAGTGTTTCGCGATACGCGGCGGTCATGGGCTCCATGATCGTGACACCATTCCGCTATACCCCACGGGTCACTACAAACTGCGCCAGGCCGACGAGTGTTCGCGCGGCGGGTTGGGCTGCAAACGGTGCCAGATGCTCCAGCGCCCGATCATGATATTCGTATGCCGTCGCGATAGCCCGTGCCGTTCCGCCACGCGCAACTACTTCGGCAACCGCCGCTGTGATGCGTGTTTCGTCGCCAGCCGCATCAATCGCCGCTGCCAGGTCGCTCCCACCACCTGCGTCGACCGCATAGATCAGCGGAAGTGTGATGGTTCCTGCACGTAGATCATTTGCCGCCGGTTTGCCAAGTTGCTCGGGCAGGCCGGTATAGTCGAGCACATCATCAATGATCTGGAAGGCGATCCCGAGATCATAGCCAAAGCGGCCGAGTGCATCGACAGCATCCTGTGCCAGGCCGCCACACACGGCACCGGCCTTGCAGGCCGCCTCGAAGAGCGCCGCCGTCTTACAGCCGATCTTGTAGAAATACTGGTCGAGGGCATCTTCCAACGGCGTCACAACCGTTACCGGGGCAAGCTCCCCTTCGCAGATCGTCATGACCCCCTGCGAGAAGTATCCAATAATACGCGGGTCAGGGGCAAGAGCCATCTCGGCGGCGGCCAGGGCAAACAGATAATCGCCCACCATCAATGCCACGTCGCCATCCCAACGCCGATGCACTGCCGGTACACCACGGCGGCGTTCCGCTTCGTCGATCAGATCATCGTGTACCAGTGATGCGGCATGGATCAACTCGACAGCCGCAGCGGCATGGATGACGCGATCGAGATCATACTGGCCGATCTGTGCGCTCAGCAATGCCAGAATTGCCCGAATCCGCTTACCACCGGCTGCCAGCACATGCCGGCCGGCAACACCGATCACCACCGAACGGGTACGAACCCGTTCGAGAACAATGCGATCGACCTGTTCGAGGTCGCTGATCAGGGCGGAGTCGATCGGAAGATCCGGCATGCGTTGCTCCTGCACAACGAGGATCCGACTACCTTGTGAAATCAGCTACATTGTAGCATATTCTCACTTCGGCTTGCAGAACAGCCGCGTAGCACCGCCGGGCTTCACCGTCGTGCGCATGCTCTTGGGCCCACAGCCAGGGTTATGCGCTCGCTGTGGGCCGCATGGTCGCCCTTTCGCGTCGGAATACCCACGCCTCCGGCACTGTGAGCCGTTTGATCCGTTCATCGCAAGAAGGTATTGGCTCCGAGCTACACTAGCTTCTCTGCCAAAAGAAAAGAGACTATGGTACAGTTATACGGAGCATCTGTTCGCATAGATGCAAGAGTCGTACAGCAGAA
>CALLZL010000052.1 GCA_937859575.1 uncultured Chloroflexota bacterium | reverse complement strand
GCGGGTATTCAGCCGATCCATCCCCTCGATCTGCTTTCGTCGGTCACCACTACCACTGGGCGATCATCCAGGCCTTGAAGACATCTATGTGCATCTTTGGCCTGATTGGCCTGACCGGCCTCTATGCCCGGCAGGCGAACGAGGCCGGGTGGTTGGGCCTGGTGGGCTATCTGCTGTTCAGCTTCTTCTTTGCCCACACCCTGCCGCTTGCCTATACCGAAGCCTTTGTCTTGCCGCTGCTCGCAAGCGAGGCACCTACATTTGTGCAGGGCTTCCTGGGAATCTTCAATGGTCACCCTGTCGAGATGAATCTCGGCGCACTACCAATACTGTACGGACTCTCTGGCTCGATCGGGTATGTGCTTGGTGGCCTGCTGTTCGGCATCGCGACGCTGCGCGCCGGTGTGCTGCCGCGCTGGGCGGCCGGCCTGCTGGCCGCCGGGGCGATTGCGCCCTTCGTGCTGACGATGTTGCCGCATCCACTTGATCGAGCATTCGCGGTACCGACCGGGCTCGCCCTGATCTGGCTCGGTTATACGCTCTGGTCGGAGCGGCGCGAGCACGCCTCGGAACCGATTGCCGCCATGGCTACCGCGCAACTGCGCCACACCGGCGCCGAGTAACATCGCAGGCGACGACATCGAGGGCAAGCGCCCCTATGAGCCGCTTGCCCACACCGCATCACGCGACGAACAGTAATCTGATCTGAATTCGCATGGGGTTGTACATGAGCATGACTGTTACTGATCAAGATCGCCCATCCACGCTGCCGCAAAAACCCCCCGCACCGGCACGCGCAGCTTCGGCGAAGTGGGTTGTCGCCGCCCTGATCCTGCTAAGCGCCATTCCGCTCGCCGCCGGTGTGTTCCGCCTCAGCCAGCTGGCCGGCGGCGCGGAGATCACACCCGCCAACGCGCGCTTTTTTGCCGCACCCCTGCCGGTCGTGCTGCATATCATCAGTGCCGGCGTGTATGCTGTTCTGGGCGCATTCCAGTTCGTGCCCAGCCTGCGCCGGCGACGCAACGGCTGGCACCGCATCGCCGGGCGCATCCTGATCCCCAGCGGGCTGATCGTCGCACTCTCGGGGCTGTGGATGACGCTGTTCTATCCCTGGCCGGCGGGCGATGGAGTGATCCTCTATGGCCTGCGGCTCTTCTTCGGTTCGGCGATGCTCCTCGCCATCCTGCTCGGCAGTGCCGCCATCCGCCAACGCGATTTTGTGCGGCATGGTCACTGGATGCTGCGTGGGTATGCAATTGGCATGGGAGCCGGCACGCAGGTGTTGACCGGGATGGTTGCATCAATCGTTGCCGACCCGCCAACGGAGCTCAGCCGGGCGCTGCTGATGGGCGCGGGCTGGGTGATCAACCTCGCCGTGGCCGAATGGATCATCCGCCGTGCCGGATCGCGGTAATGCGGGTGGCTGGCGGTGGTATGATGGAGCGGCCCGAGGCGTGCTCGGGCACCACGGCTGCGCACCGACCCGATGAGAATACGCTCAGCCATGCCCATTGGTGAACAGAGAACGGAGACCGCAGAACGGGTTGCGGAGGACGGCAGTGCATGACGTGGTTCCCTATCAGGGCAATGGCGGCAAGCCAAGTTCTCTGAGGAACTTGTTATGTTTCTTTGTCGACTCCTCGATTTTCTTCTCTAGCTCAACAAGATTGGAATTGACCACGGCCAGATCGATTTCCTCATCTGCCACGGCGGTACTGATATAGCGCGAGATGTTCAGGTTGTAGTCATTCGCCACGATTTCCTCCATCGAAACACGCCGCGAGTAGCGCTCCTCTTCTTTGCGATACTGGTAGGTGGCGATAATCTTGTCGATGTGCGTCTGCGACAGGCTGTTCTGGCGCTTGCCTTTTTCGAAGTGCTCGCTGGCATTGATGAACAGCACGTCGTCGGGCATCTTGCACTTTTTCAGTACCAGAATGCAGACCGGAATGCCGGTGGAGTAGAACAGGTTGGCGGGCAGGCCGATCACGGTGTCGATGTGGCCGTCTTTCAAGAGTTTCTGGCGGATGCGTGCTTCTGCGCCGCCACGGAACAGCACGCCATGCGGCAGGATGATCGCCATGGTGCCTTCCTGCGCCAGGTAGTGAAAACCGTGCAGCAAAAAGGCGAAGTCGGCGGCGGATTTAGGGGCCAGACCGTGGTTCTTGAAGCGCACATCCTGGGCCAGCGCGTCGGTTGGCTCCCAGCGATAGCTGAAGGGCGGATTGGCGACCACGGCAGCGAACTGCGGCTTTTTTGCCGGGTTGTCTTCGCGCAGCATCTCCCAATCGTTGAGCAGTGTGTCGCCATGGAAGATCTCGAACTCCGAGTCTTTGACGCCGTGGAGCAGCATGTTCATGCGCGCCAGGTTGTAGGTGGTAATGTTTTTTTCCTGGCCGTAGATCTTGCCGATGCCGTGGGCGCCGAGCCGGTTGCGCACATTCAACAACAGTGAGCCGGAGCCGCAGGCAAAATCGAAGACGCTGTCGAGGCGCTTCTTGAGGCCGGTGCTGGGATCCTGGCTGTCGAGCGTGACGATGCCGGAAAGGATGCTGGAGATCTGTTGCGGGGTGTAGAACTCACCGGCCTTTTTGCCGGAGCCTGCGGCGAACTGGCCGATCAGGTATTCGTAGGCGTCGCCGAGGGTGTCGCTGTCGGTTGAAAAGTCCGCTAAGCCTTGCGCAATTCTGGTGATGATGCTGCAGAGCCTGGCATTGCGCTCGGTATAAACCTTGCCGAGTTTTTCCGAGTTCAGATTGATTTCGGAGAACAAGCCCAGGAATGTGCTGGCGAAGGATTCTTCTTCGATGTATTTGAAACCGTCGTGCAGGGTATTCAGCAGTTCGCCATTCTGGGTACGGGCCATTTCGGCAATGCTGCCCCAGAGGTATTCGGGCTTGATCACATAGTGCACTTTGCGGCGCATCTGCTTTTCAAATTCCTCGATGTCGTCCGGGTTATTCTCATACCACAATTGCAGGGGCACCATATTGGGCTGCGCCTGGTGATACGGGTAATCCGGCCCCAATTCGCGCTTTGCCGCCGCTTCGTAGTTATCGGACAGGTAGCGCAGGAAGAGGAACGCCAGCATATAGTCGCGGAAGTCGTCAGCGTTCATTGCGCCGCGCAACTGGTCGGCAATCGCCCAGAGGGTTTTGCCCAGTTGCTGGTGGTTCTTATCGGTCATAAGTCCTGTACCTCTGTCGGGTCTTTGAACAGTTCTGCGTTAAACGCATAGCGCCCCATGAAGTCACTCAAAATCTTCCTGAAATACTCTTTATTGTCTTCCACCATTTCCTGTGGTTCGTAGAGCGAATAGCTGCCGTGGCTCATCAGATTGATCAGCCGCGAATGGATGATTCCGTCGATGTCGTCATCATCCTTTTTCACGCAGGCCGAGAAATGTCTGAAACCGTGGAAGCTGGCGGTTTTTTCGAGGATGCCACGCAGCATATTGAAGTGATAGGTGTAGATTTTGCCGCTCTGTGCGGCTTTCTGCAGCTCGACCAACGTGGCTACATGATGAAAGTAGGGCGTGTCGTCAGTGTTACGCAGGTAGTAACCGTTTGAGGCCTTGTTCATGCCGAGAAAGAATTTCTTGCTGACATTACCCTTTAATTCATTCCAGAGCACATTGAAGAAGAGGGTGTGGTGGGATGAGATAATCGTCTGAAGGGTATTTTCTTCCCTTCTCAGCAGGCGTGTCAGATCAGTGGCGACGGCAATGGCATTGTTGTCGTCGAGCGACGAGATTGGGTCGTCGATATAGATATACTTGACCCATTTGTACGCTTCCGCGCCATCGACTGCCAGCTGAACGATGGCAAGAAAGAAGCACCAGATGAAAATATTCTCTTCACCGCGCGAGACCTTGATGTTGTCGATGGTTTCGGTTGTCTCCTCGCCGCCATCAGCAGGTTTTATGGTGAATGTGCGCGAGAAGCTTACCGCCGATTCATCGTAGTCGATCCGGAAATCGAAATCGGCATAGCGGTTGAGAAATGGACTGATGCGATTCTCCATCTCCAGTTCTCTGATGCCCGCAAAAAAGCGCGAGTATGGATTGAACTTGAGCACGCGCTTGCTGTCGCTTACCAGATCATTGTCCCAGGTGAACAGGTCTTCGGTGAAGGCATTGAAGTAGAGCGTGTCGCCCTGGCCGCCTTGCTTGCCGGCGTTCTTGAACTCCACCGAGAGGCGGGTTTTACCGGTGCCGTTATAGGCGTAGAGCAGAATGTATTTATACTTTGGCAGCTGAGCATTGCTTGGGTTCTTCTCTTTGAGTTTGTTGCGCAAATATATCGCTAGCGATTTCAGATCTTTCTTCGTAAGGATTCTACTCATCCCTGCACCTCGTCAGGATTCGCGGACACAAGAGCAGGATGTTGCCGTAGGAAGTAAAGCACCTCAGCAAGTGCATGGCGGACATCATGGTCGTGCAGATGGATCACGGTCAGGCCTAACCCTGTCAGAAAAGCATCGCGCTGTGCATCATACTCTTGTTTGTGATCGTGACTGCTCCCGTCGATTTCCAAAACAACTTGTTTCTCAGCACAATAGAAGTCAACAATGTAGTTACCGATGATCTTTTGACGGTCAAAATCTAAGCCATACAACTGGTTGTTCTTGAGTTGTTGCCACAGCAATACTTCAGCCAGGTTCCCAGCACGCCGCAATGCTCGCGCACGGTCTTTCAAGGCTGGGTTATACGGCAGGGACATATATTTCTTCGTGTTCCGCATTGGTGTCTACCTGATCCTAATTTCGTTTATCGTTGTCACTAATTGCCCGCCATCTCCCCGCCGCTATACCACCCCGCCGCTATACCACCCCGCCGCTATACCACCCCGCC
>CALLZL010000051.1 GCA_937859575.1 uncultured Chloroflexota bacterium | reverse complement strand
TCGCCTCCGACAAACCCGGCACGCTGACCTACGGAAAGCCACGGGTGACCGATATCATTCCACAGCCGGGGGTAAGCGAGGCACAGTTGATCGGTGTACTGCTTCAGGCCGAAATGCTGAGTGAACACCCACTGGCCCGCGCCGTAACGGCCTATGCCGCCGAACACGGCATCAGCGCCGCCGAACCCGAACAGTTTGAAGCCATCGTCGGGGGCGGCGTGCGTGTCGTTACATCTGGTATCGAAACATTGGTCGGCTCACCACGGCTCTTCAGCGAACGTGGCCTGACGATGCCTGCCGCGATCAGCAGCGAGCTCGATCGGCTGGCAGCCGCCGGGCGTCAATCAGCACTGATCGTGTACCACAATACCTCATGGCTCGGGATCGTCACGGTGATGGATCAGGAGCGGCCGGATGCTGCAGCCAGGATCGCTGCGCTGCGGCGTGCCGGGGTGCGCACGATCGTCATGCTTACCGGCGACGAGCCGCGGATCGCCGAGGCGATTGGCCGACGCCTGGGGATCGACGAGATCCACGCCGGGCTGCTGCCCGAAGACAAACTACGCCTCGTCGAAGATCTCGGTCGCCGCCACGGCAGTGTGGCAATGGTCGGCGATGGCGTCAATGATGCCCCGGCACTGGCTGCGGCCAACCTTGGCATAGCGATGGGCGGGGCCGGCACCGATGCAGCCCTCGAAAGCGCCGATGTCGTCCTCATGTCCGATGACCTGGGCGCACTGGCATATGCCGTCGATCTGAGCCGGCGCAGCCAGCGCATCATCTGGCAGAACATCACCTTCGCGCTGGGCGTGGTGGTGGTGCTGGTAGTGCTGACGCTGACCGTTGGTGTTGCCCTACCGCTTGGCGTTGTCGGCCATGAAGGAAGCACCATTCTGGTGGTGCTGAACGGGTTGCGCTTGCTGGCGTTTCGCGCCCCGGCATCTGTATGACGAGCCACGCCATAGGCCGCCGGTTACCGCCAGCGGCTGATGGCGAAGGCCAGCAGCACCAGCAACAGGATGCCGGGCAGGAAGAGCCGGACTCCACCAAGCAGCATGATCGTCACGCCACCGACAATCACCAGCAGCGGCAACCAGATCTCGATCCGCAGGCGGGGTTGCGTCAGCGCAAAGCCACCAAACCCCACCAGCAGCAACACGCCGGGCCACAACCGCAAGGGGGTGAAGATCCCAAGTACCGCCAGTAGCACCAGCAACTGCCCGATCAATCGTGCTGCCTGGTTGGCAGCCGGCACCGGCGCTGGGGTCGGTATGGATGCCAGGGGTGCCAGTGTGGCATAGCACAGGCTGCACTGCGCCGCGCCGGCTATATTCTCGTGGCCGCAGGCCGGGCAGAGCGGCCCGACGAGATGCACCGTTGCGCCTGTTGCCGGGGCAGGCAGCGGCGCCCCGCATGTAATGCAAAAACTCGCACTGGTAGGGTTCTCGTTGGCGCACTGCGCACAGGAAATTGTATCGTGCGTCTTCATACTCATGGTACGCCCGGCAATCCAGAATGTTGCGCCTTTTGCAGAGCCGGGTATAATCGGCACTACTATGCCAGAAACAGTTGTCATTCTGAATCCATGGGCCGGCCGCGGTGCCGCCGGTGAACGGCGCGCTGAGCTTGAGGCATTGCTGCAGCAGGCCGGGCTCGATTTCGAACTGCTGACCACCCATGCACGCGGTGGGGCGACCGAGCTTGCCTGGCAGGCGATCGAGCATGGCACGCAGCGGATCGTGGCGGTTGGTGGTGATGGAACCATCAACGAGATCGTGAATGGAATCAAAGGGGCCGAACAAAGCACTGCCCGGCGAGCCAGCCTCGGCATCATCCCACTTGGCACCGGCAGCGATTTCGTCAAGGTGCTCGACGGCTTTAC
This sequence comes from uncultured Chloroflexota bacterium, assembly GCA_937859575.1. GTDB lineage: Bacteria > Chloroflexota > Chloroflexia > Chloroflexales > Roseiflexaceae > CALLZL01. The sequence goes on along the minus strand of CALLZL010000051.1, from coordinate 4,084 downwards.
CCCCAATGATATTGCCGGTGCCGTACGCCGCATCGCCGCCGGGCGCACCCGTAGTGTCGATCTCGGCCGTATCACTGTTGGTGAAGCCGAACCGCGCTTCTTCATCAATGCGATCGGCATGGGGTTTGATGCACGCGTCGCCGCCGAAGCGCTCCAGATCACCCGCCTGAAAGGGTTTGCCGTCTATCTTGTCGCGGTCATCCGCGCACTTGCCGTCTACCGGGCGCATCCAATGACGATTGAATATGGCGATCGGCGCGTGCAGCGCCGGCTGCTGTTTGCCAATGTCGCCAATGGCCGCTGCCAGGGAGCCGGCTTCTGGATGACCCCCGATGCGCAGTTTGATGATGGGCAGCTCGATGTATGCCTGGTGGACAATCTGCGGCTCGACCAGATCATTCGCTATATTCCACGGCTCATGGAGGGTACCCACACCACACTGCGGGTCGTCACGATGGGGCGTGGCACAGCCATCACCATGACATGCAACGCGCCGATGCCGGTGCAGGCCGATGGCGAAGTGCTTGCCACCGATGCCCGCCGGGTGTATGTCGAAACCCTCCCGGCAGCTATTGATGTGATCGTCTAGCCAGAGGGGGATGCGATGCCCTATGAGAATCTGCTGTTCGAGCAGGCCGACGGCGTGGCAACGATTTCGATCAACCGGCCGCAGGTGCGGAATGCCCTCAATCGAGCCACGATTGCCGAGATCGGGGCCGCGCTCCAGGCGGTTGAAGATGCTGACGATCTGCGGGTCGCCATCATTACCGGAAGCGGCGATCGCGCCTTTGCCGCCGGCGCTGATATTGCCGAACTCAACGCACTCCCCGACGCCGAGGCTGCGCGCCGCATGAGCGAAGAATCGCACCAGCTCGGCCTGCGCATCGCCGATCTGCGCACAATCGTCATCGCTGCAATCAACGGCTATGCCCTTGGTGGTGGGCTCGAACTCGCACTTGCCTGCGATCTGCGGCTGGCTGCCGATACTGCCCGCCTCGGCCAGCCCGAGATCAACCTCGGCATTATGCCGGGTTGGGGCGGTACGCAGCGCCTGCCACGGCTGGTTGGCCCCGGCACAGCCCGGCTGCTCTGCCTGACGGGTGAGCCGATCGATGCCGCTGAGGCACTCCGCATCGGCCTCATCGAGCGGATCTGCCCGGCGGCAACCCTGCTCGCCGATACGCAGGCATTGGCACGCACCATCGCAGCCAGGGCACCGCTTGCGGTCGCCGCCATCAAGCAGGCAATCGGGCGTGGGCTCGACATGCCGCTGGCTGCCGGGTGTATGTATGAAGCCGCACTCTTTGGCTCGATCTGCGCCACTGCTGATGCCCACGAAGGTATGGCGGCTTTTCTTGCAAAACGCCCGCCGACATGGAGCGGTCGGTAGTGTCTCGTGTGGGGTGCAGCGCCATGCGGCACGCTCGATACCGAATTCACAGTATCGTCAGCATACCCCTTGCCACAGTACAGCCTGACTGATGAACGGCATACGCGATGTTCACACCCTGCATCCCGCTCGGCGGCGGCGGAAGGATCCACGAGGCGATTTTTGTCGCACGCCCGAACCGCTTTGTGGTCGAGGCCCGGCTCGGCCACGAGCTGGTGCGTGCCCACCTTGCCGATCGGGGTCGGCTGCGTGAAACGCTCATCCCCGGTGCCCGCATCCTGCTTGCCGAGCGCAACGGGGCGCAGCGCGCCACCCGCTTTCAGGCCGTCGCCGCCTATGTCGGCACACGGCTGGCAGGTATCGACACTCTGCTGCCCAACCGGCTGATCGCCGCTGCCCTGCGTGCCGCTGCCCTGCCACCGTTCGCCGCTTACCCGCAGGTACGTGCCGAAGTACGGATCGGCACGAGTCGCTTTGATTTCCAGCTTGGTGGGCCGGCCGGCAGTATGCTGCTAGAGGTCAAATCGGCCGGGCTCATTCTTGATCGCACAGCCCTCTTCCCCGATGCACCAACCACGCGCGGCGCACGCCATGTGCGTGAACTTGCCGAACATGCGGCCGCCGGTACACCAGCTGCGATCCTGTTCGTTGCCCAAGGCGACGCCGATACGATCGCCATGCATCGGGCGGTCGATCCCGACTTTGCCGATGCACTTGCGACAGCAGCAGCCGGCGGGGTGGCGATCTATGGCTATAGTTGCCCGATCACTCCGGCCGGCATAACGCTTGGCCCTGCCATACCGGTACAGTTCACTGCCGAACCATAGCAGCCCCAATCAGCGAGTCGCAACGCACACATGAGGAGAAACCGCCATGGCGCAGGAAGCGGGAGCCGCCGGCAGCTACAGCCGGCGCGAACAGGTCGGCTGGTACTTCTACGATTGGGCCAACTCAGCATTCTCAACAACTGTTGTGAGTGTGTTTCTCGGGCCGTATCTGAGCAGCGTCACGCGTAGTGCTGCCGATGCAGCCGGATTTGTCTACCCGCTCGGGCTGCAGATCCGCGCCGAAGCCTTCTTCCCCTACATGATCTCGCTCTCGGTGCTGCTGCAGGTGCTGTTTCTGCCGATACTGGGGGCAATTGCCGACTACTCGCACCGCAAGAAGCAACTGCTGTTGATCTTCGCCTACCTTGGTGCCTTTGCCACCATGGGGCTCTACTTCCTGGAAGGCAGCAACTATCTGCTTGGCGGCACACTCTTTGTGATCGCCAACCTGGCCTTCGGCGCATCGATCGTCTTCTACAATGCATTTCTGCCCGATATCGCCCCCGCCGAACAGCGCGATCGGGTCTCTTCCGAAGGCTGGGCGCTCGGCTACCTCGGCGGTGGGTTGCTGCTCGCCGCCAACCTGGTGCTGTTCCAGAGCGCCGCGTCGTTCGGCATTGCCAGTGGCGATGCCGTACGCATCAGCATGACCTCCGCCGGTATCTGGTGGGCGATCTTCAGCCTGATCCCGCTGGCAACCCTGCGCCAACGCCAACCGGCACGCGCCCTGCCGGCCGGCCAACGCATCCTCACCGTCGGCTTCCGCCAACTGAGCCAGACGATCCGCGCCGCGCGCCGCTACCCGCAAACCCTGCTGTTCCTGGTGGCCTACCTGCTGTACAACGACGGCATCCAGACGGTGATCGGCCTGGCTTCAACATTCGGCGCCGATGAACTGAAACTCGAACAGAGTACCCTGATCAGCGCCATCCTCATGGTGCAGTTCGTCGCCTTCTTCGGGGCTGTGGTATTGGGCCGGCTCGCCGGCCGTTTTGGTGCCAAACAGGTCATTCTTGGCTCACTGATCATCTGGACGGGCACGGTGACCTATGCGTTCTTCATGCCGGCGGGCGACGATGGCCAGTTCTATCTGCTGGCGGCGGCGATCGCGATTGTGCTTGGCGGCAGCCAGGCGCTGAGCCGGTCGCTCTTTGCCCAGATGATTCCACCCGGCCAGGAGGCCGAGTATTTTAGTTTGTATGAAGTAAGCGAGCGCGGTACGAGCTGGCTTGGGCCGCTGTTATTCGGCCTGGCGCTGCAGTATACCGACAGCTACCGCATCGCGATTATTTCGCTGATGGTCTTTTTTATTGCCGGATTTATTGTTCTGACGCGTGTCGATATCCGGCGGGCGATTGCCGAATCACAGCGCGTCGAATAGCCACACTACCCATCACGCAGCAGCGCCGCGACCTCGAATGGATCGACGGTAATGCAGCCGGCGGCATACAGCTCCATTGCGCCCCAATCGTTGCGAATCGCGAGCGGATCGCCCCGATCCGCGATCCGCACAATCACCGGCATGTCATCCCATGGCTCGGGGGTCGCGCCAAATGGCGGCAGTGCAATCGCCAGGTTGAACGAACGCATCCCCTGGCCATCGATCAGGCCACGCAGTATCGGGTAGAGCAGATCGGCCCACACACCGGCCGTCTGTGGTGCGGCAGCGGCGAGATTGGCAGCCGGTGGTGCCAGAAAGGCAACGATCTCACGGTTGCGTAGTGGTGTCAGATGGGCAAACGCCCGTGCCGGGGCGCGTGCGTCGAGCGCTAACCCCAGCGCCGCATGCAGCCGATAGAGATCATCACAAAAGCCGGCGGCATAAGTGGTACGGTAGTCGGCCGTCACCTGCCGCCATGCCTCCACC
>CALLZL010000050.1 GCA_937859575.1 uncultured Chloroflexota bacterium | reverse complement strand
CAACAGTATCATCTATGTATGGCAACCTGCCCATGCGCCGATTCGTGCCTTCATCACGAATGGCTGGTAGGATGCTCAATGTTGATCGTGACCTTTGGCATCGAAGTGCCACCTGCCGACGCATCAATCATCCTGCGCATCACGGGCAGCCCGGAAGCCAAGGCCATCATTGCTGCCGAATTCCCAGTCGCATAGGGCGCACGTAGATCGATAGTGCAGTTGTGTACGAGGCACCGTGATAGAAGTGTTTCGTTTGCTCGCCTCACCGGCTCGCAATGTCCACTCAATCGTGCGCTGCCCGTGATGCATCGAAGAGCGCCATCGACAGCCGATCGACACCGGAAGCTGAGTGTCGGCAAGGCAGCGTCTGCAAGAATGCCCGTGATATTCAGGCGTATGCGGGCAGATCTGGAGGGGATGCATCCCCTCCAGACCTACACGACGCTTTTCACATTGCCGGTTTGATGTTCTGATTCAGCCGAAAGAGGTTGGTCGGATCGTACTTTGCCTTCAGTTCGGCCAGTCGCTGGTAGTTCGGTCCGTAGGCTTCCTGCACCAGATTGACGCCTTCCTCCCCCAGACCGGCGAAGTTCACATACAGGCCGCCAGGCGAGTAGGGAGCCATTTCCGCAATGAAGTTGCGCGCGTAGGCGAGCACATCTTCTGTCTGCGCCGGATCATCCCAGATGCAATCGACGCTCAACAGGAAGGGAACCTGCCTTCCCATGAAGGCCGTCTCGCTATCGCCCACCCGTTGCATCGCCCCGCCATAGTGCCAGATCGCAATCAGGATGGGTGGTGCCGGTGGATTGACTGCGTGCAAGAGCAGCGCAGCGATCGTCTCGTCGCTCAGATTCTTCAGATTGCGCGACTTAAAATAATAGTGGCGCTGGCCTTTGGGAAAAAACGGATCAAACGCGCTCTGAACAATCGTCCATGGCATGGGGCCGCTCATATCCACCAGCGGCGTGCCGAGCTCGCGCAGCGGCTGGATGACCTTCGCACCTTCATCGAGCGATCCACAATGCACACCTGCCAACACGACCGCCCGCTTGCCATGGTGTTCCTCGGGAATGCCAGGAGCGGTGGGAACCGTCCAGATCGCGGCAAAGCTGGAAAATTCCTCCGGTGCGTCGCGCATGAAGTCGCGCCATGCGGCGAGCAGTCTCGGCGCATCGTCGGTCGAATACCAGGGTGCGCAGAGCGTTATCATCGGCCCTACCGGGTGCAGACGAAACTTAAACGAAGTCACCACCCCGAAGTTTCCGCCGCCACCGCGTACACCCCAGAACAGGTCGGCGTGCTCTTCGGCACTGGCGGTGCGTGCCTGCCCGTCGGCAGTGACGATGTCGACTGACAGGAGGTTGTCGATCGCCAGGCCATACTTGCGGCGCAGACTGTTCAGGCCACCGCCCAGAGTCAACCCGGCCACACCGGTAGTCGATACATTTCCGCTGGGCGCTGCCAGACCAAACACCTGCGTCTCGCGATCCATGTCGCCCAACGTTGCGCCACCCTGGACGCGGGCCGTTCGCGTGCGTGGGTCGACATGGATGCCTTTCATGAGCGAAAGGTCGATCATCATGCCCCCATCGCACGAGCCGCTCCCGGAGACATTGTGGCCGCCGCCGCGCACAGCGACAAGCAACTGGTGTTCGCGCGCGAAGTTGACGGCGGCGATCACATCGGCGACGCCGGTGCAGCGGGCAATCAGCGCAGGGCACTTATTGTGCATGCCGTTCCAGATCTGGCGCACCTCATCATACTGCGGGTTATCGGGCTCGACCAGCGGGCCGCGCAGGCTCGTTCGAAACGCTTGAATGGCCTCTTCCGACAGCGTCATACTCGTCCCTTCTAATGTGCGCACCTTCCATTCGGACATGGTTGCTCTCCTTCAGATAAGGCATACTATGAAAGCATGGCCTCACTTTCGCACATGGGGTGTGAGGAAAACGTTAGTTGGGCGTTAGCCGGGGAGGGTCTTACAGTTGGGCGATCAGCGATCGTGCTGCCTGCAGGTCGGGGGTGTCGAAGCCCTCAGTAAACCAACTGTAGAGCGGCGTGAGGAGGCCCCTGGCTTTCTCAGATCGGCTGGTGGCATGCCATAATCGTGCCAGGCTGGTAGCGGTACGCAGTTCAAGCGATTTGGCCTGTTGGGATCGGGCAATCTCGAGCGCACGGCGGAAGGCGGCTTCAACCTCGTCGGCATCCGCGCCTTGCGCCCACTTCAATTCACCGCGCAGCCGATACAGCTCAGCATCCCACCAATGCTCATCATTCCGGCGCGATTCTGCGAATGCTTGCTCAAGTGTCGCGAGTGCTTCATCCAACCGCCCTGCTTTGTGCAAGACGCGCGTCAGCAAAGAAAGATAGTATGGCATCCGCAGGCGCGTCCCATTCTCGGCAAAGAGTCGCACTGCAGCGCGCGCATGCGCCAGATTGTCGGCGGTTGGCTGCTGCCATGCCTGCGCAAATTGGAACAGGAAGTTTGACCAGACCTGGTAATATGCCGCATGATGCTGACTCGAAACTGCGAGCGCCGCTTCTGCTTGCACGCGAAATGTATCTGCATCGGCGCGAAACTCTTGTAGCATCGCGAGGTATGCTGCCGCCATCGCCTGACCGAAGGGGTGTTGGAAATCGTCCGCCACGCGCGTGCCTTCTTGAACCTGTGCAAGTGCTTTTTGCGGAAAGCCCAGGAACCACAGCGCATGGGCATTCGCCACCTGCGCCCCCAAGTAATAATTGAATCCCATCAGAGCATATAACTGCCCAATCGATTGATCATCCCTTACCGCAAATATTTCCTCAAACAACCCGTGCGCCTGTACAAATTGCCCCGTATTGTACATCGTCGCAACGGCAATATTCAACTTTCTCAGTGGAAATGGCAGGTTGCCTGATCGCTCAAGCAACGTGCCCAACTCCGTTTCGATTTCAAAGACCTTGTCGAACTGCGCCGTAATGACATATAGGTTTTGCAGTACAAACAATGTCTCTGCGAGAAGTGCAACGTTCCCAATCTTCTTCCCTAATTCATGGGCACGCAGCACTGTACGCTCCAGATCCGATGATCCCATACCTTTCGCAATGCGGTAGAGGCTTGCAAGTGCAATAAGTAACGCGAGCTCCTGGGCATCACGTTGCTGGCTCGGCCGTAATTGTGAAAGCAAAGCCAGACCGCGCGTCAGCAAGTTGATCGCGTCGTCATGCGCATACATATTCGCCGCCACTATACCGGCGCGGTGATAATACGGCAGCGCCTGCTCGAACAGTCCGGCTCGCTCATGGTGTGCGGCGATCTGCGCGCTGACGGGATCTAGGCTATCAGTATTGAGCGCTTCCAACGCCTGGGCGATATGATGGTGGAGCAGGCGGCGGTGTGGGGCGCTGATCTCAGCATACGCAACTTCGCGCAATTTGTCGTGGGTGAAGTCAAACACGTTGGCGCTCTGCTCACGGATGATACGCTTCTGCCATAATTCATCGAGCGCATGAACCGTCGTCACTTTGTCATCCTGCCCAGCGTGCAAGAGCATATCAAGCGTGAATGCTCGACCGATTGCCGCGCCTAACTCGGCCACTTTGCGTGCCGGCGGCGACAACTGGGCGAGGCGCCCGGCAATCACCGCGTAGACACGCGGCGGTAGCACGTGCCGCTCCTGTTCGATCGCTGCTGGATCACTGTGGCCCGCGGCGACTGTGCTGC
>CALLZL010000049.1 GCA_937859575.1 uncultured Chloroflexota bacterium | reverse complement strand
CACGCGCTCTCGAACGAGCCACTTTCACGAATTTCATAAACCTCAACCTCGACGTAGTAGGCGCCCGGCCCATCCTGCCGCACGGTCATCCCGTGGACCAGCAGGTTGAGGGCGCGCTTGAGCGCGAAGTGGGCCTCAGGTTCGTTCCAGCGCGCGGGGTCCAGAAACGGGTCGGTCAGCGTCAGCTCAATCGCCCTGGCCTTCTCATCCAGCACCTCGATCCCCAGCTGGAGCTTACGGATCTGCTCCTCGGCCTCGTCGCAGGCGGCGAGCGCATCGTCGGCCTGCTCGGCCAGTGCGGCGCGCACCCGCTCGGAGGCGTTCTTGAGCTGAAAGGTGAGCGCGTCGAGTGCCGCGCCTCGCCGTCGCTCCAGCTCAGCCAGCCGCTCCTCGGCCAGCTCGATCGCCTTCTCCAGCTCCGCCCGGCGCCGCTCAACTGCCGCGTTGATCTCGGCGAGCAGCGCCTCCTGGCTACGCGCCTGGAGATCGGCCAGCACCACCTCCAGCACCGCCTGCTCAAGCACCTCAGCGCTCAACATCGGCAACTGGCAGGAGCCGGGTTTGTTCACCCGGCCAGCGCAACGGTACTTGCGGTAGCGATACTTCTTCTCCCCCTTGTACTTGGTGCTGGTGTAGCCGTGAACGGACTCGCCACACAAGCCGCAGCGGAGCGACGCGAGCAGGTAGGAGTTGAAGGGTGAGACCGTGTCGGCCTCGCCATCCTTCACCGCCAGCTCCACCCCCTGGACGCGCCGTAGCAACGACTCCGGCACCAGCGGCTTGCCGGTCTCGACGCGCACTGGCCGTTTGAGGTTGCCGTCCGCATCCTCGCGGAATCGGTTTGCGTTTTCGCCCCAGCGCAGCACGCCGGCGTAGACGCCATCGACCGCTTTCTGGCATATCTCATTGACCGTAAAGGCGATCCAGGTGCCCGCTGGCACGCGCCGCGGCTCGTGGATTACCTCGCCTGTCTCGGGATCCTGGCGCTCCAGGTAGGGCCGGCGCTGGTAGATCAGCAGCCCGGGCGTTGGCGGCACCTGCGGCTCGCTACCCTCCTCAAGCACGATGCCCTGGTTCAGCATGCGGGCGATGGTATGGTAGCTCATTCCCTCGCCGCGCTTGCCCAGGATCCAGAGCAGCACCGCGTAGCTCTCCGGGTCAGGCTCGAACCAGCCCTGGCCATCAGGCTGCACACCATACGGAATGTTCCCGCCGCGCCACTTACCCTGCTGAGCGCGGTAGCGGTGGCGCTTGTAGGTGCGCTGGCTGGTCTCATCGCTCTCCCACTCGGCCAGCACGCCCTTGATACCGCGCTGGAGCTTGCGGTACTGCGGGGCCTGCTTCTCCGGCTCACCGCTGTAGACCACCTCGATCTCGAGGATGGTCATGTCCGCCTCGAACTGGCGGCGCTCCATATCGTTGCGGTGGCCGCGGTCGACTGACTCGACCCGCACGCGGTCGAACTCGCGCCGGCGCGCGGCGGCGAGGAGCTTCTGAAACTCCTCACGCTTGGCAGCGCTGGCGCCCGAGCGGGCCTGGTCGATGAACTCTGCCACCACCAGCTCGCCAGAGTTTTTCGCCTCAGCCCGCAGACGAGCCAGCTGATCTGGGATGCTGAAGCCGCGCTTGACCTGGTCAAGGCTGGAGCAGCGAATGTAGAGTGCTGTGCGCTTGGCCATCAGGCGGCCTCTCCCAGCTGCGCCATGATCGAGGCGAGCTGCTCACGCAACGTGCCGGCGGCCTGCTCAAGGGCGCGGCGACGGGTCTGGATCTGAGCGTCGACGATGTTGAAATTATGTGCGATACGGAAGGCATCGTCAAGCGCCGAATCGGCGGTGGTACGCAGTAACGCGTCCGCGAGCGCGGCCAGGCCTGGCCCCAGATCACCTGGGACATGCGTGACGCGCGCGGCGATACGCGGCAGATTCTCCGGCCTCATCGCGCACCCCCGGCACTGCTGGGAGACCGCCGCGCAGGGCGCCGGCCGGAAGATCGAACGGCAACCTCGATTGGTAACGTACAGCTCAGGCGCTTCCACCCTGGGAAGCGGGACGGTTGCAGGGTACAGGCGTTCAGACCCTGCCGACCGCGATCGGTCAGCGAGCCCATAGATTGTCTCCTGGTCAGGCCTGCCGGTGGTGGAAGGAGTGGCGACCGCTCACCGCCGGGAGGCGTCAGAATCGATTGGGTTGTAGCTACTCGTTGTCGGCCGGCTCGGCGCGTTTCAGCAGCTCAACGACATCGGGCCGCTGCTGCTTCAGCGTCTCCCAGGCCAGGTCGATCAGGCTCCGAATGGTCGTCGGCGCGCCGTCCTTCGCGCCAAGCGACCAGACCGCGGCAACGTAGCGCAGCTCGCGGTGGGTTGTCTCGGAGATCCGGGCGGGCACCCCCGCCTGGCGTCCCTCATCGGCCCGGTCTTTCCCGGCCATAGTTCCTCCGTGTATACAGTGCCACCATGCTACGCTGATACTTCAGCAGTGTCAAGACGCCTGGACAGACTCCAAGCGCCGCTGGTGGTTACACGAGTGTACCTGATCACGGCATCCTGGTACACCCGGCGCTATCCATGATGAGGAGCATCACCTCCTTCCCGAAAGGATGCCATCATGCTACCTTTGTCGCACACATGTGTCAATCGGGGAAAATGAGTCAAATTTGGGGCAATTCGAGGCAGGGGAGGGGTAACTCTGCTCTGTCATTTGTCTATCTGGTGTGCCCGAGTTGACCGAGGGATGGCTTTCTCCTGCTCAGCTGGTCGCCCAACATGAGAGGTCAGAAGCCGCAAAACGGCTCAAAACGGCGCCCGAGAGGGTACATGACAAAGCGGAGCAACTTGGCAGAGCCGTGGGATGATTGAAGTGTATGTGGTGACAAGAAAGGATCCGTCTATACGATATATCCAACTCTCTCCAAGCTTTAGCATCCACCCGCCTGAATTTCGTTTGACGTTTTGATGCCAATGCGGTATAATAAGAACATAGTTTCTGTGTTGTGCCCGGTCACGGGTCCCGACAACACAAAACACCGGCCACTCTAGCATCGTGAGTATTTTCGAACTATTCGCGATGGTCGCACTTGTCGTAGCACTTCTGAGTGTGGCAGTATTTCTAGGGGGGGTGGTGCCTATGGTCACAGCAGTTGCGGTTGAACTTGCCGTTCACCTTGCTATTGTGGTCGGTGGTCGGGCAGAGCACAGAAACTAATTCTATGAAAGGCGCATAACGAGACACACCCTTATCGAGGGTGTGTTTTGATTTCCGCTTTCGACGGCGGTTGTGGCTGTGATGTTTTAGCAGTTGCCATCTTGCTAAAAGCATCCCCGGTGGAGTTCTTCCGAGAAGCCAGTTAACCAAGTCTTTTCATAGATGTGATTATCATATGTAACAACAGAGGGCCAGCACCTTCCGGCGCTGGCCCTCTGTTGTGTGCTATGGAGTTACTGCGAAGCTACGTGCGCTGCGTGAGCGTGGCGCCTAGCGCCAGCAGGCTCACGGCGGCGTTGAGCGCCGGTGAGTCGGGGAGCAGCTGGGCGGAGGCGCCGAGGCGCGCCGGCTCGACGGCGAGCACTACCTGGTCGTGCTGCTCGGCGGGCTGCTGGGTGAGCAGGGCCTGGTAGATGGCGTGGGCCTCCTGGGCCAGGGTCTGGAAGAGGGCCGCGCGCACCCCGGCCAGCAGCAGCGGTGGGATCTCCGGCAGCGGCGGCCGGGGGCTGATCTCCAGCCGGGTGGGCGTGGCGGGGGTGGCTGGCGAATGGCCGTTAGTCTGTTGGGAGGTCCTGGCTAGCGTGCTAGCTTTCCTGCCCTTCCCACGGGCCGGTGGTGGAGTGGGCAGCTGGGGCAGGAAGGCCGGGCTGGTCATGTTGCTCGGCTCCTGGCTGCCCAGATCGAAGAGCACGAGCTGCTGGTCGGTGATCTCGTCGTGTGATGGCTGGGTCATGATCTTCCTCCTTTGCGTTTCGTTGTTGTCTCGGGCAGGGTGGTTACGTCAGCGACTGCGAGATCGCCGGCTGCGGCGATGCTTTCCGCGGTGATCGGGGTCGAGCGCATCGTCAGCGTCGCCAGGTCGAGCGCGGTCTCGCAGGTGGTGATCTGCCGGGCGATGACCAGCTGGTGCAGGTATTGGCCGGCGACGGCCGCCATCGCCTGGTTGACCATCAGGCTCAAGAACGTAGAGCGTAGAGCGCAGAACGCAGAACAGGTTCCTGGATGCAGCAGTGCCACACGGCGAAGCCCGTTCTACGTTCTACGTTTTGCGTTCTACGTTGCTATGCCAAAGGCGCCATGTGGAGCGGCCAAGGGCCTCGTGCATCGCGCGCCGCCCGCTCGCCGTATCGACGGCGCCGACGAGAACGCCGATGGTCTGGTAGCCTGGCTGGAGCTCAGGAAGGAGGCCGGCGGTTGCCATCGCCGGCACGGCAGTGATGCGGAGGCCGAGGGCGGCGTTCAGGCGATCGGCCAGGTGAGGGGGTTACTTCGCAGGGATGAGATAGGATTCAAGCCGAGCGGCGACTAGCGCTGTTTTATCGGCCGCTTTGTGCAGTTCGCTGTAGGTGATGCGGACGGTTCGAATGCCCTGGGTCAGGACAAAGGCATCACGCTTCGCGTCACGCTCGGCGTCGTGCCAGAATTCGCCGTCGGCCTCGACCGCTAGCCGGTGATCGGGCAGGTAAAAGTCGAGAAAGTAGCGCCCAATGGCATGCTGGGTGCTGAACGAGAGCCCGAGAGCCGTCAGCGCCTCGCGCACCTCTCGCTCCAGACCCGTTTCACCCTGGTTCAATACCCGGCATTTTTGAGAGCAGAAACGCGATATCGAGACGCGATGCGCGTGTACGGTATAGGTCGATCCGCATGTCTGGCATTGCAGCGTACCCTCTCCAAAACCGCTAGGTCAGCCGGCGAGCGGGGCGGGGAGGCCGGCACGCAGGGCGATGCGCGCGGCGAGGGTGGGGGTGGCGGCCGGATTGACGAGGCGGTCGCGGAGATAGTGGAGCAGACCGACGCCGAGCTTGGCGGCGGTGGCGGCGAGGGTCTGGACCTGGCCCGGGGCGGGGTCGTCGGCGTCGTCGG
>CALLZL010000048.1 GCA_937859575.1 uncultured Chloroflexota bacterium | reverse complement strand
GACTGGAGCTATGACCTGCTTTCTGAGCAAGAGCGCACCCTGTTGCGCAGGCTCGCAGTCTTCGTCGGTGGTGGCACGACTTCGGCGATTGCGGCTGTGGCAGCAACGCAGACCGATACTACTGACGGTGCAGCCGAGATTACAAACCTGCTCGATGCACTCGTCGAAAAGTCGCTCGTCTCTGTGCGTTGGAGTGCCGCTGGCCCGCGTTACTGGATGCTTGAGAGTATCCGTGACTATGCACGAGCGGCACTGATCGCGGCAGAGGGCGAGGAAGGTGTACGGCAGTGCCACCTGCACTATTTTGCCCGCTGGGCCGAGGCTGTCGAGCAGCAGAGTCGAGGTGGTGAGCAGGCGCAGCTTCTGCACGACCTCGAGCCGGATCTCGATAACCTGCGCGCCGCGCTTGCCTGGAGCCGTATAGCACCGGCTACACATGCAGCCAATGCCCATGAGTTCGGCCTGCAGCTTGCCGGTGCGATCTGGCCCTATTGGGCGCTTCAGGGCACCCTCGACGAAGGGCGTACGCAACTCGAAGCATTATTGGCGCTTCGACCGCAACGCCGAACCGTGGCACGGGCGAAAGGGCTCTACGGCCTTGCCGCGATCGTTGCGCGCCAGGATGAGGTTGGCCGTGATCTGACGCCCTTACTTGAAGAGAGCGCGGCCATCTGGCGTGAGATTGGCGATGATCGAGGGTTGGCATATACACTGATTTTTCATGGGGCGGTGATCGAGCGTCGCAACCCTCTGTATGCACGCATCCAGATCGAGACCGGTCTGGCCCTCTTTCGCCGGCTTGGCGATCTGCCGGGCATTGGCGAATCGTTGCACTACCTTGGCCGGAATGCGATGAATCGTGGTGATAGCGTCGGTGCACGGGCATGTTATGAAGAGAGCCGCGATCTGTGGCGCACGGTGGGCAATACATGGGGGTTGGCCGACTCATTGAATGCGTTGGGCATCATTGCGCTGGCCGAAGGAAATGTGGAGTCGGCGGCCATTCATTTCGCCGAGAGCCTTGCAATGAGCTCCCAACTCAACCTGACGCTTAATATCACCACAGCTCTCTGCAATCTGAGTAATGCTGAATTACGCTTGGGCCAGCTCGACGCAGCACTTGCGCATGTGCGAAAGAGCCTGACGACATTTGCCGGTCTTGATAATCGATCGGGCATTGCACATTGCCTGGCGATCATGGCGCGGCTCGCAGATGCTGAAGGCGATGCCCTGCGCGCTGCTCAACTCGATGGCGCAGCCCAGGCACTCCGCGAGGCCTTTGATATCTCCTTCGGTCTTGCTGAATTGCCGCCATACATGTTTCATGAAGATGCCGATAATACTATTGCCAGCGCGCGCATTGTGGGTCAGACGATGGCGCTTGCCGATCTGCTCGCCTATGCACTTGCGTCACACTAGGCAGATGATTCATGCCGGTGGCGCAGCCAGGAAGCGCTTTAGTGCGATCCTGGCACCATACGCATCCACCTCGCGCAGGGTTGCCGCCAGTGTGGCGACAAACTGTTGGTTGTGGCCCAACTCGCCGAAGACCGATCGCAGGCTCAGCAACGGGCGCGGATCAGCCCCGCCCTCGATCGCACGCGCACGCAGATCGGCGGCCAGGCGATCGGCAATGGCGATCTCGTGCCCCGTTTCGTCGACACCCCGCAGATAGCGGATCCATCCGGCAACGGCCAGCGTGAGGAGCCGGTGGGGCCGGCCGTGCTGTAATGCTTCGATCAGCGACGGCAGCAGAAATTTCGGCATCCGGTCGGATCCATCGGTACAGATCCGCGTGATCTGGTCGCGGATCTTGGGGTTGGCGAAACGCTCAAGGAGCGTCTGCTGGTAGCCGGCCAGATCGATCCCCGGCACTGGCGGCAGCAGCGGTGCTACTTCATCGGCCATCAGGCGGGCAATGAACATCCAAAAGTCGGCATCCGCCATGACCTCGTGGATATAGCGATAGCCGGCGAGGTAGCCCAGGTAGCCCATCGCCTGATGGCTGGCATTCAGCAGGCGCAGTTTCATCGTTTCGTAGGGATGCACATCCGCCACAACCTGCACACCCACCTGCTCAAGCGGTGGCCGCCCATTGCAGAAGGTATCTTCGATCACCCACTGCGTGAAAGGCTCCGCCATCACCGGCCATGCATCTTCGATGCCGAACGTTTCGGCGACTAGTTCGCGATCGGCGGCGGTGGTTTGCGGGGTAATGCGATCGACCATACCGTTCGGGAAGGCCACGTTCGCCTCGATCCAGTGCGCCAGGTGATCATCGATCAGGCGTGCAAATGAGGTGACGGCCGTGCGTGCGATGCTGCCGTTGCCCTGCAAGTTATCGCACGAAAGCACCGTGAAGGGCGGTAGGCCGGCACGGCGGCGGCGGTCGAGCGCCGCACACAGATAGCCGAATACGGTGTTGGGCGCATCGCGCTGATGGGTATCTGCCTGGATCGCCGGGGTATCCGCATCGAAGCGGCCACTCAGGCTATCGACATTATAGCCGCCTTCGGTGATTGTGAGGCTCACGATCCGGGTTGCCGGGTCGGCCAGCAGATCCAGCACCCGCGCCTGGTCATCGGGCGCAAAGAGATAGTCGGCCATCGAGCCAATCACACGGGCGGTATCCCCCAGCGCATCACGGGTTACCACGGTATAGAGGCAATCTTGCGGGATGAGCGCCTCGGCCATGCGCCGATCGCCGGGCAGCAGGCCAACACCGCGCTCACCCCAGTCGAATGTGATCCCCCGACCAGCCAGATCATCAAGGTAGACGGCCTGGTGGGCACGATGAAAGCCGCCCACACCAATATGGATGATTGCAGGAGTCAGGCGGTTCCGTTCGTAAGCAGGAAGAGCAGCCCGACCGGCAAAGATCGCCAGGTTGGCCTGGGTTAGCACATGCCGCTGCTTGTTTGTCACAGTCTGTTCCTCTCGGGCATAGGATACCGGCAAACCCAATGGCGGCCAGGAACCAGTCTCACAGCGGCGGCCTATGGGCTGTCGCCGAGCTCTTGCAGCAACGCGACCACTGCCGCCGCCGCCTTGCCGCCTTTCCTGGCGTGCGACAGGAGCGAGATGCCATGCGGCCCTGGAGCCCGCAAGGCTTCCGGCTGCTCGCTCAGGATCGCTCTGACGATCTCAAGCCGGCCCAGCATGGCTGCCGCGAAAATATCGATACGCGCACCATGCGCCAGCAGATACAGCGCGATATCCTTCTTGCCCATGTGGGCCGCCGCCCCTAAGCCGGTTTCCCAGTCACCGCCGCCCCAATCCCAGGCCGCATTGAGCAGTGCAGGCTCTTGTGCGAGCAACTCTTTCACGCGACCAAAGTTGCCGTGAGCTTCGTTCACGAACTCCTGCACCATCTCTGGTGCTAACGCCGGCTTCTTTGCCATATATCTTCTCCTTATGTTGATTGTGCCATTGTATCACGCGCAGATCTATTCAGGATGACACACTGGCCCGGGCGTCGGCATGGCGACGACAGCAAAAAACAAAAAACCGCATACAATACACGCGAGCATCCGACACGTTTTGCGCACACTATTAAGGATACAAACTTCTATGATACAGGTTGTCCGGCGGTTTCTGGCATACTACCAACCTTACAAAGGGCTGTTTGCACTCGACTTCAGTTGTGCCGTTGTGGCGGCGATCCTCGAACTGAGCTTCCCGATCTTCGTCAACTACCTGATCGATACCCTCCTGCCGAGCCTGAACTGGCCGCTGATCCTCGGCGCGTGTGCCGGGCTGCTGCTGATCTACTGCCTCACGGCGGCACTGCAGTTTGTTGTCTCGTACTGGGGCCATATGCTCGGTATCAATATCGAAACCGACATGCGGCGTCTGATGTTCAACCATCTGCAGAAGCTCTCGTTCCGCTTCTACGATAATCACAAAACCGGCCACCTGATGTCGCGCATCTCATCCGACCTCTGGGATATCGGCGAGGTAGCCCATCATGGCCCCGAGGATGTGTTCATTGCCCTCATGACGCTGGTGGCGGCCTTCGTGCTGATGCTGACGGTGCATGCCCCGCTGGCGGTGCTTACCTTCCTGGTTGTGCCTGGCATGATCTGGCTGGGCCTCTACTTCAACCACAAGATGACACTGGCCTTTCGCAATATGTATGCCGAGATCGGCGATTTTAACGCCCGGGTCGAAGATAATATCGGCGGCATGCGGGTGGTGCAGGCCTTCGCCAACGAAGAACACGAGAAACGCCTGTTCTCATACAACAACATGCGCTTTCGCCGCGCCAAATTGCGCGCCTACAACATCATGGCCTGGAGCTCGTCGCTCAGCTACATCCTGATGCGGCTCGTCTCGCTGTTTGTGCTGCTTGCCGGTGCCTGGTTCATCTTTCGCGGCGAGTTGACCACCGGCGAGTTCGTTGGCTTCATCCTGTTGACCAACATCCTCTTCCGGCCGATCGAGAAGATCAACGCCGTGATCGAGACCTACCCCAAGGGAATCGCCGGTTTCAAGCGCTATCTTGAGGTGATGGATACCGAGCCCGAAGTAGCCGACCGGCCCGACGCTATTGCGGTGGATCGGCTGCAAGGCACCATCCGCTACCGCGATGTCACCTTCGGCTACAACCCGCAGCGCCCGGTGTTGCAGCAGATCAACCTGACCATCCATCCCGGCGAGACGGTTGCCTTCGTTGGGCCGTCGGGTGCCGGCAAGACAACCCTCTGCAGCTTGTTGCCGCGCTTTTATGATGTCGATAGCGGCCGGATCACGGTGGATGGCCACGACATCCGTGATCTGACGCTGGCCTCGCTGCGGCGGCAGATCGGGATCGTGCAGCAGGATGTCTTTCTGTTCTTCGGCTCGATCCGCGAAAATATCGCCTATGGCAGCCTGGATGCCAGCGAGCCGGAGATCTGGGAAGCCGCACGACGTGCCCACCTCGACACCTTCATCCAATCGCTGCCGGAAGGGCTCGACACCATGATCGGCGAACGCGGCGTGAAGCTCTCGGGTGGGCAGAAGCAGCGCCTGGCGATCGCCCGCATGTTCCTGAAAAATCCGCCCATCCTCATCCTCGACGAAGCAACCTCGG
>CALLZL010000047.1 GCA_937859575.1 uncultured Chloroflexota bacterium | reverse complement strand
GGGGATGTGGCGCAGGCCGTCGTCGGGCATGGAGTTCCTGTCGTGCTTATCGCCGCCGATGCACTGCAGGCGTGGGCCATTGATTCAATCGGTGTGGCGTGTGTGTTACTGGAAACAGATCCCGCGATCGCACTGCACCTGGCGGGAGTCATCACCAATCTGTCCCATGGCGAGATGACGGTTCGCCCACCGGTACCACCGCGTATGCCACGAGGGAGTCGGCATGTTGCACCGCCGCGGCTGATCACGCAGTTTGCCGGCAGCGGACTCTCGCACCGCGAACTCGATATTCTGTGGCTTGACCATCAAGGATTATCGAGTGCCGCAATCGCGCACACCCTCAACATCATGCCGTCGACCGTGATATCCCACTGGAAACGCATTCGGCGCAAACTCGGGAGCACGCGCGCTGCCATCCAGGCGCGTGTCGCTGCACATATGGACAATGCTTCCGGTAATGTACCAAGCGCCGATAGCGTGTCGACGCTCATGCGCAGGCCGCACTGAATCGTCGCACATACCTCGGAAACATGTGTGAGATCACATATTCACGCTGACCGTCAGTTTCGTTACGCTGGAGGCACAGTTTGGCAAAGAGGGCTAAGGCAGAGAGGAAACACGATGGATACTAACCCCACGATATATGTTGCCGAAGATTATGCGCCAATCCGGCAGCTCATAGAACGCGTGCTGGTTGACGCAGGGTATCACGTTGTGCTGGCGAACGATGGCGCTGCACTGTTGACACTGATTGCGCATGAGCTGCCGGATCTGGTGGTGACCGACCTGTCGATGCCAACGCTCGACGGCCTCATGGCTATTCAGCGGCTACGCGCCGACCCACGCACCCAGACGCTGCCGATCCTCGCCATGAGCGGCTGTGCGCAGAGTGGCGCTCGTGCACTGGCGCTGGGTGCGAGCGGGTTTTTACGAAAGCCTTTCCAGCTCGACGACCTGCTTGATCGTGTCGCGCAGTATTGCACGCGAACACGAATCCTCGGCCAGTAGCCGTGCGCTGCAGCCGCCTGACACTGCGATGGCAAGCACATGTGATCTGCGTCACGGTCGCGATTACCTGACTGCCTGTCTCACGAATGACAATTCTGCAATGCTCGCCTGTCTATTTGGGAGGAATCGTAATGGTACACTGTGATCAACTTCCGTATCCTGCGGGAACAGGTACTGCCATGGCCGTATCGCCAATTCGTGTCGTCATTGCCGATGATCACCCGATTATTCGTGCTGGCGTACGCACGGTGCTCGAACAGAGCGAGCAGGTGGTTATTGTCGGCACCGCGACAAACTTCGACGAAGTCATGGACGTCCTCGCAACAACCGTAATGCAGGTGCTCATCCTCGATCTGAGCGGAATGGGTGGCACACCGTTCACGCTGGTGACGCGTATCCGCCGCGACTACCCGACCGTCGGCATTGTTATCTTCTCGTCACTGGTCGACATGGCGCCGGAACTCATCGCCACCGGTGTGCGCGGGTATGTGGTGAAAGAGGAAATGTTGCAGGAGTTGCTGCGGGCGGTTCGCGCCATCGCGCGCGGCGCGACCTATTTCTCGCCGATCGTCGCCAACTACCTCGATCAGATCAGCGATATACCAGCGCAGCGTCGGCTCCAGCCCAACGAACTCACCGTGCTCAAGCTGATGGCGCTTGGGCTCAGCACCACCGCGATCGCCGCACAGATGGGCATTAATCCTCGAACCGTTCAGAACTACATTTCGTTGCTGCGGCGCAAAACCGGATGTGCACAGCGCGTCCAACTGGTCGACTGGTATCGCCGGACGTATGAGGGCGCCACGGGCGATGTTCGCTGATGGAAACGGATCAGACACGCCCACACGTCATGCAGCACACTGCGCGGCCATTCGATTGGCAACGCGGCGCGCTGGTGCTCTTCGCCGCCCTGATGCTCATCATGCTGCTCGCGGCGACAATCGCCTTCTGGCCGGTGCCGAGCCTTGAGTATACGGTCGATCCCATCACGGGGGTTATCCTAACTGTTGAACCAGGTGGTCCGGCAGAGCGCGCCGGATTACAGGTCGGCGACCATATCATTCGACGGTACGATTACCTCTGGGCTGATCTGGATCGCCAGTGGTTTCTCTACCCCATCGCATGGGGTTCGGTGGAGACGATCCCGTTTGTGATTGAACGTGCCGGTGTCGAAGCCCAGATCGACATCGCTCCGCCAGCGCCAACGTTTGATGCGCAGCTGGGGAAAGCGACCAATCTGGTACTGGCGCTGACCTGCTGGATCACCGGGTATGTGCTCGGCATTATGCGTCGACATGAGTCGTTTGGAACGGCGCTCATCGGCTGGTTCTGGATTGCACTTGGCGGCGCGCTCGGCACCTACCTCTTCGCGTATTACAGCACACCACTACTCTCGGTCGCGTTGGCCTGGGCGATGATTGCCATCCTGCTGCCACTCGCCATCTACATTCACCTGTGGTATCCCGTACGCCCGCAGCGGCAGCCGCACGATCGGTATGGCGCCGCTGGCTGCTCGGGAGTAGTATTGCACTGCATGGGGTGTTCATCGCAGCGTTGCTGATCATCCGGCCATCATTGCTGACCCTGCGCGAACAGTTCAACGATCTCCTTTCTATGGGGTTTGTGTTTGGATTTCTTGCAGTCGGTGTTCTGCTTGGGCGCAGTTACCGCCGCACCCACGTGGCACATACCCGCCGACAGATGCGCCTGATTGCGTTCGGGAGCAGCATTGCGGCCGCAGCGTGGCTGGTTCTGCGCGTTCTGCCCGCGCTCCTTGGGTATGAACAGCCGATCAATAGCAACTGGATCGACCTCTTCGGCCTGCTCATTCCGCTTGGATATCTCATCGGCGGTGTCGTGCCAGACCTCTATCGCATGGATCGTGCCGTGTACTACGTGACATTCCACGGCGTCCTCAGCATATTTCTGACCGCAGCCGTGCTCAGCGTTGTGTCGCGCATGGCACTGAATGAGCAACTTGCCGCATTCCTGGCCGCAGTGAGCATTGTTGTGCTCTATGGGCCAACACGCCGTCTTGTGCAGCGTTTTCTCCCCGCACGCATGTACTCGACGGCGCAGTATGAACCGTTATACCACGCGGCATCAGCACTGGGCTCAACGCTCGCCCCGCAGCAACTGACCGACCATCTCTGTGCCGGGGTGCGTGCCGCGTATGGGGATCCACCGATTGGGTTCTATCGTGTCCTGGCACCCGCAGGCAATGAACTCTCGCTCGCGGTACGCGATCGGCTGACGCTCCCGCCGGTGATTGATGCGCAACTCAGCAGCGCCCTGAGCCACTTTGCCGGTATCGTCGAGAGTCGCACACTCCACAGTGCCCCCACCACAGAACCATTATCGCTCGAAGCGATCGCTCCCGGAGCCGCCGTGTGGTGCCCAATTCGTCATACGCACGGACACGTACTCGCCGTGCTGGTGCTGGGCATGCGCGGCGACATGGATCCCTATCGCCCAACGGATCTCCGCGAGTTGCAGCGATTGCTCGATGCGGCAACACTCGCGTTTACCAACAGTGCGGCCTATGCGGAGCAGGCACAGGCCGAGCAGACGATCCGCGAACTGTATCAGCGGCTGCAGCAGGCGCAGGATGCGACCGCCCGTGCAATTGCGCAGGAGCTCCACGACGAAGTAATTAACATCAACTTGCGCCTGACGATCGAATCGCTGCATCGTCTCGTTCAGCGTGTCGATGCACCAGAGGTGCGCCAGGAGTTGCAGGAAGCGCTCGCCGGCCAGCAGACGCTGAGTGAGATGCTGCGTCAGATTTGTGAAAATCTCTATCCGACTGGCATCGACGACCCGCTTGGCCTGCCTGCCGTATTGCGGCAGCATGTCGCCAAATCACAGGCGTTCTGGAATGGCGAGTGTCGGCTGGTTGTGGAGAACGCTCCCACTCCAATCGCGCCACTGGTGCAGCGTGAAGCGGTGCGGATTGCGAAAGAGGCGATCACCAATGCCATGAAGCACGCCGGTGCAACGACAATTACCGTACGGCTACGGTATCCGGACCAGCCAGGCGGCATAGTGACGATCGAGATCCATGATGACGGGGTACACGGGGAGATAGCGGTAACACCGCGGCACTGGGGTGTGCGCAATATGCACGAGAACGCCCGTAGCGCCGGCGGGAATCTGACCCTCACGACAGTGGTCAGTGGCGGTCATCAGGTCTGTTTCACCTTCCCGACGAGCGGCCGGTGATTCAGCCAGTTCGCAAGCGTCAAACTAGGGATACATTGTTCGACGGTCGCCGATGTCACACGCAATCTGCGTAGAATCTTGTAGCGCGCTATGCGAGAAAATGCGAGGCGCTGATGTACTGTAAGGTAGCACGGGTGCGATGCGGTAACAAGTAGAAAGCGGCTGCGAGCTAGAAAGCGGCTGCGAGCGCTGCTCTACCTAGCGCTCGCCGGCGGTTCTTTTGTTATTCTGTCGAGGCGGTGAAGGGGCTATCCTACAACTCCGACAACCCGCACGACTCGGTCCACTACACTCTGCTGCTGATCATCGTTGGTCTCACTGCCACCTTCGTGCAACTCACGCCCAAAGATGCCATCGCCTGCAAAACTCCACCTACGAAAAAAAGATCTGGCAGAACTTGGGCGCGGCGCCCTGATCAGTCAGGCTGGCTGATGCTTATCTACCTCGGGGTAGTGGTGGCATGGCGAATGTGGTGGCTGATGATGGACGTATCGTGCCGCCAGCATCTACTCTTGCGGCACCCTGGCAGCTCGTCTGGCTGGAACCTCGCCCCAACCGCCAGATACCCGCCACCCACGCCGCCACGCTGGCCCGGCGCATCGCCGAGAAGCGCACCTTCCCGGCGGTGAACATCAACCGCTCCGGCACGCGCAAGGAAGAGCTCATCACCGACCAGAACGAACTGGCCAAGATCTGGATCCTGCGCAAGCTGCTCTATCCGATGGACGAGATCGAGGCGATGGAGTTCGTGCTCGAGAAGATGAAGGCCACGAAGAGCAACCTGGACTTCTTCGACATGATGCGCCGGGGCGAGATGCCCGACCGCCCGCCGCCGGTGGAGGAG
>CALLZL010000046.1 GCA_937859575.1 uncultured Chloroflexota bacterium | reverse complement strand
GCAACACCACCCTCCTCCGTCGCTTCCGACCGTGCCACCCGCCGACCCACTACCGGCACTGCCGGTGTCTCGGATGTTGCCCGCCGTACCAGCGGCAACCCCTCTGCGCGGCTCGCTCCCTCACCGGGTGCTGCGACCGGCCCCAGCGGCAGGCTCAGCGTGCTTGGCCGCACCCCTGCCGGCGCAAACACCGCCCGCCGAGCTACCACAGGTATCGTGCGTGGTACACGGCGTACCATGACCGGGGTTGCCGAAGAACCAACCTGCGCAGCTGCACCAGGAAGGACGCGAGCAGGCGGTATAGCTACCGAATCGGTGGGCACATCCTGCAATGGCACTTGCGCGATCGGCTGTGATATCAGCGGTGAACGAGCAACCCGGCTATTGATTGGCACCAGAGCAGGTGGCGTACGGCGGGGAACAAGCACATCCATGGCCGGGGTGCGGCGAGCTTGGGCAACAAGTGGCGGGCGTGGTTGAGCAGTACCCGGTTGAGTCAGGCGCTCCGGCAGCGTGGCTGCCGATGGCTCAGCTTGCCATCCATCCGGCGCATCCAGTGGCGCAAGTGGTGTGATAAACGGCAGTGGCACAAAAGCCGTATCAGCGGGGTGTGTGTAGCGATACAGGATCGTGGCCGCCAATGGCGCAGCCAGGAGCGGCCGCGAGGCAATAAAGCGCTGGATCACATAAGGCCGCCCCGTCAACGGCTGCTGCACCCGGGCCATCAGCGATTCAGCAAAACGCCGGGGCGTCATCACACGCTGCACCAGGCGCATCATCGCGGGTGGTGCAACCGACTGCCCTTCAGGGAACGTATCGTGCTGTTCTTCACTCCCCGGCATGGCGATACAAGCTCTTTTCGTCAGGAAGCGACCAGACCGGGGTACAACCGATCAGTGAGCATCCTAGTGGCTTACGATGCGACTCGTTTGAACCCCTTATGTGCAAAGTCGATCGTCTCGAATGCGACATTATTCTCACCGGAACGCAGTTCCGGGCCGGCCCACTTGATCGGCAGCACACCGATAAAATCCCAGCGAATCTGCTGGAGCGTGTCGTGCCCGATCAGAATGACCGAGAGATTCTTGCGGTTGACGGTACCGCGCACAACATCGTAATACCAATTCCACAGATCGATCGAGGCAATGCCACGTTTCAATACGAGGTTTGCCGACTGCTTGACACGCACCGGCAGTTGCAGCACATATTCATTCTGGCCGCCTTCGACCACCGGAATCGTCTCGATTTCGGATGTCAGGCCATTACATTCATCAAACATCGCCTCGGTAATACCCTGTAGTTCGATAACGAAGCGGAAGGTCGTATAAAAATTACTTGAAGCGACAGTCATGGCATCTCTCAATCACGATCGCGCCAATCGGGCGCACCCTGCCGGGCGGCACTCACTTGTCGGAGTGGCGATGCATGCGGTGCCAAGGTCATCCCATCATCCCGCGGATTATAGCTGTTATCCTCTTCCGGCCGCACCAGGCGAGCTGCAACAGACACCGAAAGCTCATCGGCACCGAAACTCATGGCACCGTAGCGATCGAGCATGCGCCGCCCAAACAGCGGCGAACTCGTCGTAAAGCGTTGCCGTGCCATAACCCGCCGCGAGAGGAGCGCCGGCCGGCTCAGACGCGCCGTGAGCTGCAATAACCGTGCGAGATTTGGCGGCAACACAAGCGGATCCGCCATTTCGCGCTGCACATCATCAATCACGGCTGTGTCCTTACTAACGCCGCCGCGTGCCACGCGGCTTGAGGCGCTCGTGGGCGATCTGCAGATCACGGCGCAGCAGGCGTTCGACTGCCGCAGTCAGGGCTTCGAGATCGACCTGCCCGTGCTTTGCCGGTTGGGCCTGCTGCTTCGATGATGACTCATTTCTGGTCATACGTGCGATCCTTCTACCGTATCCGACGAGGTCTAGCGATCGGCCGCCTCATTCAATCGCCGGTTGATCGTAGCAATCTCATTCACCCACTCCTGGCGTTCGAGATGATCGAGCAACATAATATCCGCCCGCTGCCAGTGGAAGTGATACGCGATATAGGCTACCTCCTCATAGAGGCGCTCGAGGGGGTAGCCGATCATTCCCCCACGCGGCCGGTATCGACCTCGAAGGCATGGTCGCACTGCGGGCAGACCACTTCGAGCATGCTTGATGCCGTTTCGTTAATGCGCCGATAGAATTCCTGCAGATACGCCAGATCGGCCGAGAAGAGGTTCTCGATCACCGCAGTATTCACTGTGGTAAGCGTCCCCAGTTTGGTAATCACCCGCGAAAGCAGCACCACCACCAGATACGCCTGATTGGCACGCACCCGCATATCACGCATTGGTGCTATCTCATCCATCGCCGTCGCCATACGCATCGTCCCCTGACGATGCACGGTTCCTTCGGAATCCACATAACCGATCGGCAATGTGAATTCAAACTCTGTCTGCATAATCGCTTACCCTGTTTCGTATCAGTCGCACGGCTGACGAAAAACGGCGCGGCCCCGCGCAAACGGTGCCGCGCGCGTTCTTCGCCAGTTTCCCCTAGACCTTGACGCGCTTGAGCCCTTCGTGAACCAGCGTCAACTCCTCGACACCAACGTCATTGCCGTCGGATTTGCCGCTCGGCCCCGAGATCTTCGACGGCCATGCGTTGACGATATCCCATTGGGCGGCAAGTTCGTAGTTACGATCATACATGCGGATCGAACACGACTTGCGTGCATCCTTCATCTTGCCATCCACCACCAGATCACGCCATTCCCACATGTCGAGCGTGTCGGTAATGCCGCGCTTGAGGACGATGTTTTCCCATTTGAGGCGGCCCGGGATCTTCTGTACCCCCTCACGCCCATCCTTCGACACAACTTTATGTTCGACCACTTCATTCTCCGAGCCGATCCCCGAAACCTCCATGAAGTAGCCGACGACAGTGCCGGCCAGGTCGAGCTCGTAGTTATAGACAATGAATGGGTCGGAATCGCGCCCACTGCGCTTCGCCATACAGTACCTCCTGATATGATCGCTGAGAAACGACTACATGTAACGATCACGTCGATGCGTGGCGCACCGGCGATTTAGCCCATCTGGCCAATACGGAACACGACGAACTCGGCCGGTTTCACCGGCGAGATGCCAATATCGATGAAAAGCCGACCCAGATCGCGCTCTTCTTTCGGATTATTCTCGGCATCACACTTCACATAGAACGCCTCGGACTCCGAAAGGCCGAACAACGCCCCGGTGCGCCAGATCGTCGAGAGGAAGGCCGACACATCGCGCCGTACCTTGGCCCACAGCACCGGGTCGTTCGGCTCGAATACAACCCACTGTGTGCCGCGTTCGATCGACTTCTCGACCATGCAGAAGAGCCGGCGAACATTCACATAGCGCCATGACGGATCGCTCGACAGCGTGCGTGCCCCCCAGACACGGATCCCACGGCCGGGGAACGCACGAATACAGTTGATCCCGTTGGGATTCAGGATATCCTGTTCGCCCTTGGTGACATTGGTTTCGAGCTTGACGGCACCCCGCAAAATCTCGTTGGCCGGTGCCTTGTGCACACCACGTTCGCCATCAACCCGGGCATACAGCCCGGCCATGTGGCCGCTCGGAGGAACTTTTACCATGCTTGCCTGGCCGTCCTGCCCGGCGAGCGGGTTGGCGATCCAGATCCACGGATAGTAGAGTGCCGCATACTTTGAGTCGTAGTTGGCTTCGTTCATGCGCCAGTCGTTCACCTGCTGCGGCGTCATGTCGGGCAGCGAGTCGAGAATGGCAACCCGATCTTTCATCTTCTCACAGTGCGCCATAACAGCCAGCTGAACCGCCTTCACGTCATCACGCCCGATCTGCCCCGCCTGGAAGGCAGTCATCAGATCCGGTACGATCACCATGGTGACTTCGTCAACCGCCTCAAGCCCCTGTACCCCGACACGAGCCGTTACATCACCTTCGAATGTCTGGGCAGAAACGGCCAGTGCGGTTGTCGAAGCAACTGCCAGAGCCGTCCCAACTGTGTAACTTCCGGCGGCCGGTCGCCGCTCGGCGGTCGGGGCCGATGTCTCAAGCTCTTTGAGTTTGATCAGCTTTGATTCTTTATTGACGACATCGACCGCATTGCGAACACCACGCCCTTTGTTAAGCGTCAGGTTCTCGAATGTCTCGGTCGTATCACCCGATGTTACCGTCAACTTAAAGACATCATCAGCGCTGCCGTCTTCGACGGTCACCGCCACCTGCCCACCGACCTGAGCCGTCACTTCAACGGCTGCCGTGATCTGCGGGTTTTTACCGGGCAGCTGCGCCACCCCTTTGGCAGCCGGGGCATCAGCAGCGGCAGTGCCGTTTCCGAGCACCGCAACACTCTGGATGTAGCAGATACCGCCACCATTCAGGAAGTAACCATAGACTGACAACGGCAGATAGGCACCCGGAACAAAACCGCCGAACGCACTGGTGTACTGTGTCCAGTTCGTCACCAGGAATGGTTCGCCGTTGTTACCTTCCGGGCGTTTTTCAGTGAAGCCAACAAAGGCAGCCACCGATGTGCCTGCAGCTTCGATCGGCTTACTGCCGCGATCGACCTCTTCGATGTAGACGCCTGGAGACAGGTACTGTGGGGACATTCATTCCTCCTCATCGACACTTACCATCGAACTTCAACCGGGCAGAGACCCTGGCAGGGTCATGTCGTACTGCGGCTCGGGGATCTCAACTTCGCGACGCTGGATCTGCCCACTGAAACGTGCAATGAGCACATACCGCCCCGGAGTGGGAACACGTACCCTGAACCGGCCCTCATCATCTGAGAAACCGTGCAGACCCAACCCCTCGATCTCGATCACCGCACCGGCCACGGGCGCACCATCGCTGCCACGCACCGTTCCTCCGAACCAGACGAACTGCTCGATCGGCGTCTCCGGTTGCTGATACCGGGTTTCCAGTGTCATCACCGGCGGCCCGGCCGGGATGGCATCCCGGTCGGTGGCGAGCACAACAGTATATGTCAGCGAAGGTTTGATCTGGTTTTCCAGAGCCGTCCAGAACTCGCCAGGGCTTTTCAACACACTGTCAGGCCGCGCAATCGAGGTGTAAATCGGGAGATCATGCTCGCGCAGATCCCCCTGGAGCATATCCTCCGGCAATGCCGGAAAGCGCAACAGTGTCTGCAGCACTCGCCACAGCAACCGATGCTCATCTTCGACAGCCCGCGTCCATGCCGTGATCAAGTAGGTCAGGTCGTACCGCAATACTGATGGTCGCCGTGCGGCAGTGCGCGACCCATGCCCTTCGACCGTCTGGCCGTGCTGTTTGAGATGCAAATTCTCGCGGATATCGAACAGGTAACAGTTGATTGTCGGGCGCGAGATACCCGACGACCATTCACGATTGGGAATGTCGAAACTGATCTCGATCTGGGCTGGATCGATGCCGCCGGCTCGCATCAGGAGCTGACGGATCGTTTCATCAAGCTCGCTGATCATTCGTTATGTTCATCGGCATGCCGTTGTACCGGTGCCGCGGTGATTGCCGCAGCGGCGGCATCTGCCTCGCGCTCTTGATGATCATCGGCAGCCGTAACCCGCATCGCACCGGCGGTGCCGGCGGCACCCCCCGAGCCCTGCTGCACAACGTGGGTCATTTCGTGCGCCAGCAATTTACTGTCGCTCGGCGCAGCCCCCTGGCCGAAGAAGATATCACTGCCGATTGTGAAGGCTTTGGCGCCGACACTACGATTGAGTTGTGCCGATTCGCTGTCGGTGTGCAGGCGCACCCCACTGAGATCGGTGTCGAAGGCCGATTCCATGCGTGTGCGTGTCGGCGTATCAAGCGGCGCGCCGCTACCGCGCCGGGCGTTGATGCGATCCGTCGTTGCGGTACTCAGATCACCACCCGCCAGACCGACTTCCGGCGCTGCTTCGCGCTGCAGTGCCGGGTCGCGCTGCATCTGCATTTCCTCTTCTTCCAGCTCGCCACCCTCCGCTTCGCGCTGCAGTGCCGGGTCGCGCTGCATCTGCATTTCCTCTTCTTCCAGCTCGCCACCCTCCGCTTCGCGCTGCAGCGCCGGATCGCGCTGCATCTGCAGCTCTTCCTCTTCGCCCGGCTGGCGCTGTAACATCTGTGCCACCTGGCGATTGCCGACATGGCGCTGCAACTGCAGCAACGGATGGGCCGGCTGTTCGGCAACGGCACCCGCATCAGATGATGGCCTGCGCCGTCGGCTCGAACGTTCACTCTCGCGTATTCGATCTGCCATAGCTCCTCCGAGGTGCGTTGTGCTGATCGCTCAGGCGATCAGCTGATAATACGGGCCAAAGTCGGTCTGCGTGATGAGTTTGCCGAGTTTTTGGTATTCTCGGCGCATGGCCCGGATCAGATGTGCCATGCCGATCATACCACCATCCTCGGCTGCCAGAAACGCGCTCAGCAGGGCAACATTACGAATATTGCCACCGGCGATCTTGAATTGCCGTGCCAGAAACGCCAGATCAACATCGGCGGTGCGTGGTGCATCAGCAGGAAACGCCTTCTGCCAGATGCGCAGCCGATCCGGTTCTTCGGGAAACGGGAAATCGATCGTGGTATGCAGGCGGCGAATAAACGCTTCGTCAAGATTCTTGCGCAGGTTGGTCGATAGAATCACGACCCCGTCATACTCCTCCATCTTCTGCAGCAGATAGCCGACTTCAATATTGGCATAGCGATCGTGGGCATCTTTCACCTCGCTGCGCTTGCCGAAGATCGCGTCGGCTTCGTCGAAGAAGAGGATGGCATTTGCTTCACGGGCAGCCGAAAAGACTTTATCAAGGTTCTTTTCGGTTTCGCCGATATATTTGCTGACCATCGATGAAAGATCGACTTTGTAGAGTTCGAGGCCCAAATCGGCACCAATGATTTCGGCCGCCATGGTCTTGCCGGTGCCGGATTGGCCGGCAAAGAGCACATTCACCCCTTTGCCCATGGCCAGATGGTGGTCGAATCCCCAGGTTTCAAGCACGATCCGGCGCTGGCGTACCTGAATGCAGATCTCGCGCAACTGCGCAACCTGATCTTCCGGCAACACAATATCATCCCAGGTATATGTCGTGGCGATTTTGTGCGCCAGTGCATTCAGCCTGCCGCTCGACTGAGCCCGGCATGCGGCATACAGATCGTGGCGGGGTGGCAGGCCCCCCCCCCTATTCCCCCCGGCCCCTGGACCCGGCCTCGCCGCGGGCACCCCGGTCTGCCCCCCCCCCCGCCGGGAGGGAGCCC
>CALLZL010000045.1 GCA_937859575.1 uncultured Chloroflexota bacterium | reverse complement strand
ACCGACATAGATCAGGATCTGCGCCACACCAAGGAATTCAGCTTCAAGCAGTAAATAGAGCGCCCCGATCGCAAAAAAGGTCGCGATCAGCCAGAGCGCCGCATGGATGATATTGCGCACCGTCACCACCATGACCGCAGCGGCCAGGATGAAGAATGCCAGGATTACAAAAATTACGGTGATCATACTCGGTCATCTGCTCCTGATGGTGCGGATTCAACCAACGCCAACCCGGGAGGCTGTAAGTAAAATGCTATGATGCCTGCGCCGCGCCGATCAGTTCGTCGGGTGTTTCTGGTTGTTGTGGCTGGTTGATCGCCAGCACCCAGCGGTAGGCTGCAATATTGATCACGGCCGTCACCGCCACTGCCAGTAGCTGGCGCTGCCAGGCCGCCAGCATATCGAGATTCAGTACCCCGCCCCACTGTGCTGCACTCCAGTTCGTCAGGGCGATCCAGATCGCAATACTGCCGACATTCACCAGCGCCAACGGCAGCAGGAACTTCCAGGCAAAGCTGAGCAGTTGATCGACCCGCAGCCGCGGGAAGGCGCCACGCAACAGCACCATGACGAAGAAGAGCAGCCAGACCTTCAGCAGCATATAGATCAGCGACAACACCGCTGCTGGTATGTCGAGCCCGTTCGCCGCCAACCAGGCTATTCCCGGCCCCTGCCACCCGCCCAGAAAGAGCACCGCCGTCACCATCGCCAATGCCAGGTTCAGAATATACTGCGCCAGGTAGAAGACGGCGAACTTCATGCCGCTATACTCGGTCATGTAACCGGCAATAATCTCGGAATCGGCTTCGGGAATATCAAACGGTGTGCGCTCGCCTTCGGCCAGCACGCAGATAAAGAAGATTGCAAAACCGAGCAGGCCGACCGGTGTGAACACAAACCAGCCCAACCCGAGATCCGGCACGCCGGCGAGAGTCGTGCCGACGATCGGCAGGCCGCCCTGCAGTTCGGGCATACGTGCCAGCGACATGCCGCCGCTCAGCAGCACCATGCCGAGAATTGCAATAATCATCGGGATCTCGTACGAGACCAGTTGGGCCACCGCACGCATTGCCCCGAGCAGGGCAAACCGGTTACTCGAACCCCAACCGGCCATCAGCAACCCGACTCCCGAAATCGACGAAACGGCCGCAACATACAGCACGCCAACATCAAGATCGACGGCTACCAGCCCGCGCCCCCACGGTATGACGGCCAGCATCATGGCTACCGGCGCCAATGCGACAATCGGCGCCAGGATGTGGATCCAACGGTCGGCCGCACGCGGCACAATGTCTTCCTTGACAAACATCTTCACGCCGTCGGCGATCGATTGCAGCAGGCCGGCCGGGCCAACCCGGTTGGGGCCGAGGCGATCTTGCATGCGGGCAATGATACGTCGCTCGGCCCAGACCGCCAGCATCATCATGACGGCAGCACCCAATAACACGAGCGCGGTTACCGCCAGGTGGCTCAGTACGATCACGAGCCATTCGGGTACAACACCACCCAGGATCGGCTGCAAAAGTGGTGTCATGCACCACCATCCTCGTCAGCCTGACGCTTTGCGGCATTGCGGGCGCGGATGGCTGCCAATCGCGCTGCTTTGTCATCCATCCCTGCGGGTTCGGCAACCTCCGCCGCTGCTTCGGCTGACTGCTTCGCCGCATTGCGGGCGCGGATGGCTGCCAATCGCGCTGCTTTGTCATCCATCCCTGCGGGTTCGGCAACCTCCGCCGCTGCTTCGGCGGGTGGAGCATCGACTACGGCAAGCTGTGCGGCACGGTATGGAGCAATGCCGATGCTGCCGCTGCGGCGGCGTACCGCACCCTGCAACTTCTTCAGCGCTCCATCTTTCACATCGGCCCAATGGCCGGGGGCCAGCCCTGCATAGTACGACACCGGGCGCAACAGATCCGCACGGTTGACCGTCATCGGGTCACGTTTGTCGGTCGACAACTCGAAGTCGTGATCCATCTTGATCGCATCAAATGGGCAGACTTCGGCACACAGGCCGCAGCTCATACAGGCATCATATTCGAGCAAGAACTCAGCCACCGCCGGAACCGGCTTACCGGTCGCCGGATCCTTCGCCTGGGTGATGTGTATCACCTGTGGCGGGCAGATCCGCTGGCACTGGTAACACGAGGTACACAACTCGTGGCCGCTGGTATCTTCGTAGAGCAGGATCGGCATACTACGCGATGCCTCGGGCAGCGGGGTACGCTCCTCGGGGTATTGCACCGTAAAGACACCACTTGTCTTGGCGGGGTTGTCGAGCCGGCGCGTAAACGCATCGCGGAAGTGGCGCATCACCACACCAAGGCCGGCGGCAAGCCCCTGGCCGCCACGCTCGCGTCCACGCCCCCGATCGACAGTATAGGTATTTGGTTGTTTCGGCTCGTGTGTCATGGTTATGTTCCGGAATCCAGACTGAAGCAGCGCACCGCCCTACCGATCCACTTCACCCATCACAATATCGATACTGCCCAGAATGACAACCACATCAGCCAGGGCATGGCCGCGGCACATATCGCCAAGCGGAGTCAGATTGATGAAAGAAGGTGCCCGTACTTTATAGCGATAGGGCCGGGTTGATCCATCGCTGATCAGGTAAAAGCCGAGTTCGCCCTTGGGCGACTCGACACGGGCATAGATCTCGCCGGCCGGCGGGCGCAGCGCCTTCTGGCGGCCGATACTCGCCATGGCCGGATTGATATGCCCGCCGGTCGTGTCGGGCAGGCGCTCGATGATCTGGTTGATCATGCGATAGCTCTGGCGCATCTCTTCGAAGCGTACCAGGATGCGATCATACACATCGCCCACCTCGCCGAGTGGGATATCGAAATCCAGCTCGCTGTAGGCACCATACGGATCTGCCGTACGAATATCGTAGGCGATCCCCGAGGCGCGCAGCACCGGCCCGCTCACACTATAGCTGGCGGCGATTTCGGGCGGCAAGATACCGACATTCACCGCCCGGCCAAGCAGGATCTCGTTGTCGCGCAACAGGCGCTCGAATTCGTCGAAGAAGCCGGGCAACCCCTGCATCAGATCCTTCAGTTGCGGCATGAACTCGGGCGGCAGATCACGCACCACCCCGCCGAAGCGGAAGTAGTTACACATCATACGCGCACCGCTCGCCATCTCGAACAGATCAAGGATCTTCTCACGTTCGCGCATACTAAACGCCAGCGCCGTCTGCCAGGCACCCATATCGTTGAGGATGAATCCGATCGCCGTGGCATGGTTCAGAATGCGCGTGAGCTCCGACATCAGGGCGCGAATGTAGTTGGCACGCTGCGGCACCTCAATGCCGGCCAACTGCTCGACCGCCAGCGCCAGGCCGTAGTTGCTCGTCATCGAATTGAAGTAATCAAGCCGATCGGTATACGGCATCGACTGAATATAGGTTGATACTTCGGCGATCTGCTCGTGGTTACGATGCAGATACCCAAACACCGGTTTGAGATCGACGACCGTCTCGCCATCGAGTGTGACCTGCATCCGAAATACCCCATGCGTCGATGGGTGCTGCGGCCCGATATTGATCTGGAGCTCCTGGGTCTGCAACATGGGCTGCTACTCCTCACCGCTGCCGGCGAAGTATTTATCGCCCTGACGCGGGAAATCCTTACGCATCGGGAAGCCCTCGAATGCATCCCACATATACACACGCCGCAGATCGGGATGCCCTTCAAACCAGACACCAAACAGGTCGTAGGCTTCGCGCTCTTGTAACGCAGCCCCCGGCCAGAGCGACGTAAGCGACGGAACACTGGCATGCTCGCGTGGGGTACGTACGCGCAAAACCAGCGGCACACCGCCACCAAGCGACGCAATATGGTAGACAACCTCGATCTCGCCGTCGGCAGGGTAATCGACAGCCGTCAGATTGCTGAGGAAGGTGTGATCGAGGATATCGCACAGCAGGCGGGCGACCTCGGGCAGGCGTGCCGGCACCACGCAGAGAACCGCCGGATTGTGCAAGGCTCCCGGCAGTTCTTGTTCGATGATGCCCCGTAATTCGTCAGCGCTGAGACTGGGCATGCCCCACCTCAGGCACATCACTGCGCTTCAGATCATCGGCTGCGATTTCGGGCGATACACCACTTGCGCGGAAGGGGGTTTCACGCGCTACGCTCTCATCCATGATCGGGAACAACCGAACCTGTTGCGGATGTTCGATCTCGCCGGAACGTTGCTCGCCGTACTGTGGCCCACGCAGCGGGCTGACAAGCGGCAGCCCACCGACCGGGTCGATCAGCGCACCATCGATTTCGAGCCCCTGGCGGCCGAGGGTCGGCACCGGATACTCATGCGGCTCGTCGTCGCCATACCAGCGCACTTGATCAAGCTGCTGGCTATCGATCTGCGCCTGCAGCGTCATCAGCGCGTGCAAGAGTGCTTCGGGGCGCGGTGGGCAACCGGGAATGTATACATCCACCGGAATGAGCAGATCGACCCCACGCAAGACATTGTAGCCATCGCGGAACGGCCCACCCGACGTGGCACAGGCACCCATCGAAATCACATAGCGCGGTTCGGGCATTTGGTTGTAGAGCCGTACCACCTGGGGTGCCATCTTCTTCGTCACGGTACCGGCAACAATCATCAGATCGGCATGGCGCGGCGAGGCACGGAACATCTCGGCCCCGAAACGCGCCAGGTCGTAACGCGCCAGGCCGGTTGCCATCATCTCGATGGCACAACAGGCCAGGCCAAACGACAGCGGCCAGACCGATGAGCGCCGGCCCCAGTTATAAAAGCGTGTAACGGTCGTCAGAAACACACCATGTCGCTCGGCTTCAAGTTGGAGTTCAGCTGCCATAGCCACGAGACCTCATACCCATTCGAGCGCGCCCTTCTTCCATTCATAGGCGAGCCCGAACACCAGAATGACGATAAAGACCGTCATTGCCAGCAGGCCATACAACCCCAGCTGGTTATAGGCCACCGCCCATGGATAGAGGAACACCATCTCGACATCGAAGATCACAAACGCCAGGGCATACAGGTAGTACTGCACCCTGAACTGTACCCGTGTCTCACCAATCACCTCAAGGCCGCACTCGTAGGTGTCGAGCTTGGTTGCAGTTGGTCGAGCCGGTCGCAACCGCCAGGCGGCAATCAGCGGGATAAGTGGAAAGATCAGTGCGGCAATGAAGAAGATGCCGATGAATGCGTAATTCGCGAGCATGCCCGCCCTTTCGGAACGCCGCATCAGATGAGGATCGAGTGACGTTGCTGAGTATATCACACACTGATCGGTGCCGCAAACCACCCGAGCGGGATGTCAGGGCTTATGCGTTCTCTCTCGCCCCTGAGCCTGCATGGCATCCTGAGCCGCTGTGCGGCGAAAGATCGCTCCGAGCGACGGAACCAGCCCTGCGTCGCTGCCCGCTACGCGGCCAGCACGTGCCGCGCCGCACAAGGAAGACATCGGCCATTGTGCAGCACAGGCATATCACATACAATAGCAGCGTTTTGCACTGGTATGGGCCGGTGCACCCCATACGAAACGACCATGCAATGATGATGCCAACACGCCCGAATATCGGGATCCCGCTTGCGATTGCGGCGGCCTTCAGCTGGGCTGGTACTGCTCCGGGGATCAAGTATCTGCTCGATACCAGGCAGCTCTCAGGGTTGAGCATCGCATTCTGGCGCGATGTATTCGTTGCGCTGGCCTGTTTCGCCGCACTGGCGCTGGTACGCCCGGCATTGCTACGGGTTGGCCGGCCGGCGCTGCGTGGGCTGGCATTGACCGGGGCGATCTCGATTGGTATCTATCATGCGATCTGGATCTGGTCGGTGGCGCTGAATGGCGCTGCTGTTGCAGTGGTGCTGATCTACCTCTACCCGACATTCGTCACAATTGGCAGCCGCCTGCTGTATGGTGAACCGATCCGACGTGCTCAGGTGGCCGGGCTGGCACTGGCACTGATCGGCTGTGCGCTGATTGTGCGAATCTACGACCCGGCTGTACTGCGGGTTAGCTGGCTCGGTGCCCTGGTCGGCGTCATGAGCGCCATGGCCCATACGGTCTATGTTCTGGCAAGCCAGCGTGCAGTGCAGACGATCAACCCATGGGCAGCGCTGGCCTACACGATGCTGTTCGGCTCGCTGGTGCTGCTGCTGCTCAACCTGGTTGCCGCACCGCAACAGCTGTTTGCGATCGGGGATCCGACCAACTGGTTGATTCTGGCAGCACTGGCAATCGGCCCGACCCTGGGCGGTTATGGGTTGTTCACCCTGGCATTGCAGTACATCCCGAGCCGCACGGCCAGCCTGCTGACCGTTCTCGAAGCGCCGGTAGCAGCGCTGATTGCCGTGCTGCTGCTAGGCGAGCGGCTGGAGTGGCCGCAGATCCTCGGCATGGCACTCATTCTGTTTGCCGTGGCGCTACCGCAGCTGGTAGCTCGCAATGTGCCGCTTGCAACCCCGGAGCAGATGCTTTCGCAAGGGTAGGGATCCCATGCGCTGCGCCGGGTGCCGTAACTGCCAATCCGCATCGGTATGGGTCGTTCTATGTCCTGTTCTCGAACACCTGTTTTGTCACTCGTCTCACCCGGCATGTGCATATACGATGAACTGGATGAAAAAGGATCCTTATGAAAACAATCCGCCTGTTGCTCTGTGGCCTGGGGAATGTCGGTCGCAGCTTTCTGACAATCATGCAATCGCAGGCTGTGCTGCTCCGCGAGCGGTATGACCTCGAACTGCGGCTCGTCGGGGCCGTCGATTCCGCTGGTGCAGCGGTGGATCCGCAGGGCATCGATCCAGCGGCTGTGTTGGCCGCCAAGTCGGCCGGTAGTAGTGTGGCGCACCTGGCGCGAATCGGACACAACGGCACTGATGGGATCACACTGGCGCGGCAGATCACGGCCGACATTCTACTTGAGGCAACCCCCGTCAATCTGCGCGACGGATTGCCGGGGCTTGAAATCGTACGGAGTTCGCTCCGGCGCGGCATCCACTGCGTATTGGCAAACAAGGCTCCGCTGGCACTGGCCTATACCGAACTTGCCGCGCTGAGCGATATCGGCCCGGCAA
This sequence comes from uncultured Chloroflexota bacterium, assembly GCA_937859575.1. Lineage (GTDB taxonomy): Bacteria > Chloroflexota > Chloroflexia > Chloroflexales > Roseiflexaceae > CALLZL01. Next base: position 2,035 of record CALLZL010000045.1, on the reverse strand, counting down.
ACGAAGAGCGCGGCGACCCGCACGACTGGCCGGCGCTGCGGTTTAGCGCATGTGTCGGCGGCGCTTTGCCAACCATTAATATCGGGGTGCGCGATCTGGCCGGGGCGCATATCACACGGGTTGAAGCGGTGCTTAACGGCACGACCCAGGGCATCCTGCGCGCCATGGAGGCCGGCGAGAGTTATGCCGCTGCCCTGGCCGACATGCAGCAGCGTGGAATCGCCGAAACCGATCCAACACTTGATGTCGAAGGCTGGGATGCCGCCAACAAACTGGTGATCCTGGCTAATGCTGTGCTGCGCCAGCCAACAACCCTGGCCGACCTGACGGTGCGTGGTATTCTGGATCTCACCGCTGCTGACCTGCAGGCGGCGGCAGCCCGTGGCGAGCGCATTGTGCTGCTTGGCCTTGCCGAACAGCATGGCGCACACTATCGCCTCAGTGTTGCACCCACCGCCCTGCCGGCAAAGCATCCGCTGGCTCGTATGGACGCCGACGAGATGGGGGTGGTGTACTACAGCGACATCGCCGAACGCCAGGCGGCTACCAGCGCCGAGAGCGGCCCGCTCCCCACGGCCGCCGCCATGCTGCGTGATGTGATCGATATCGCAGCCCGGCGGCACTGATGAACGAAGTCGGGCAAGTAGCTTGGCCACCCGGCTGAACAAGACACAAGCGAAAGTATGAAGAGATTCCATTACGCATGGGTTGTGGTGGCGATGACTGCGCTCACACTGCTGATCTCGGCAGGGGTTCGCTCGGCACCGGGGGTTCTGCTGCATCCATTCGAACTTGAATTCGGCTGGAGCCGTGGCGAGATCTCGTTGGCTGTTTCGATCGGCCTGGTGCTGTTTGGGCTCATCGGGCCGCTTACCGGGGCATTGATCGATCGCCATGGGCCACGGCTGCTCATGATCATCGGGCTGACGGTAGTCGCCGCCAGCATGGCTGCCGGGGCTGTGATGACTCAACTCTGGCAACTCAACCTCTTCTGGGGCGCACTGAGCGGGATCGGCACCGGGATCGTTGCCAGTGTGCTCGGTGCTACTGTTGCGACCCGCTGGTTTGTGGCGCGACGCGGGCTGGTGGTCGGGATCTTCGGTGCATCGACCTCGGCCGGGCAACTGGTCTTCATCCCACTCCTCATGGGCATGGTCGTCACGACCGGCTGGCGTTCGAGTGCCTGGCTGCTTGCCGCAGCTGCCGCACTACTCTTGCTGCCGATCATCATGCTGATGCGTAACGACCCGGCGGATGTCGGGCTGGCACCCTATGGTGCAGCGCCGGGAACCGTGCCGGCGGCTCCATCGCGCCCGCCGGGCGGTGTGATGCGGCGTGCAGTACAGACACCCGAGTTCTGGTTGCTGGCAGGAACTTTCTTCATCTGCGGTGCAACCTCGAACGGGCTGATCGGTACACATCTGATTCCGCATGCCATCGATCACGGTATCGCCGAAGTCACTGCCGCCGGGGTGCTGGCGCTGATGGGTACCATGAACTTTATCGGCACCATCACATCCGGCTGGCTTACCGATCGCTACAATCCACGGATACTGCTCGGCTTCTATTACGGCTTTCGCGGCCTGTCGCTGCTATTGCTGCCATTCGTGACCGATCCGGCCGGCCTGGCGTTCTTCGCCGTACTCTTCGGGCTCGACTATATCGCCACGGTGCCACCAACCACGGCACTCGTCGCCGATACCTTCGGCCGGCGCAATGTCGGCACGGTCTTCGGCTGGGTCTTCTGCGCCCACCAGTTTGGTGCGGCATGGGCAGCCTGGATGGGCGGTATTGCCCGCGATACGCTCGGCAATTACCTGATCGCATTTCTGGTTGCCAGCCTGCTTGCGATTGCCGCCGCCGGGCTCTCGTTGCGCATCAGGCGCCCAACCGCAGCAACTGCCGGCATGTAGCGCTGCAAAAGCCTGCGGCGCTCCATGCTACAATGGGTATTGTAAGCTACCCAACCCTCAAGGGGTGGGGCTTTGCCCTGGCACTACTGGCGAGACGCCAGTACCCGAGCAGTACGGCACGC